>CAIVEA010000661.1 GCA_903904765.1 uncultured Chloroflexota bacterium | reverse complement strand
TTTCTCATCCACCGCCACAACCTGACAATCGGTCTTGGCGATGGCGCTAGCACTGCGGGGATTATGATCAATCAGCGCCATTTCACCAAAAACGCCACCTGCACTCACCATTTCTAGCACTTTACCCCCAGTAACAATCTCAACTTCACCGGAGACAACGGCGTACATCTGCTCGCCAGAATCCCCTTCGCTGAAAATTGTCTGACCAGCAGGATACGCCACAGCATCACTCGCATTGCGAAACAGATTAATGCCCGTCATCTACTACCCTTTTTGAACTCGCTTCCGTCTGGAAGCCGATGATAACCTATGAGATGCGTTCCGCAAATACAATGTAACGTTTGGTATTTACACGGAAAGGATAGCACGAGATGAGCGTGGCCGTCGCCCCGCCCCGGCTGCCCAACACAGACACATCCGTCGGGTCAACCGTTTTGAAGCTCGTCACCTGATAGGTGTAAATCTGCGTCTCCGTCCGCACGAAGAACTGGTCGCCCACTTCCAACTGGTCGAGGTAGCGGAAGTATTCGCCGTACACATCGTTGTGACCGGATAGCACCACGTTACCTTCGGGATCGCCGGGATTTGCGCCGTTCAGCACCTGCCCGATGCCTAGTTTCAGGGCTTCCCAGTCCGCGCCCTGCACAATCGTCTGGTCAATGTTCAGCTTGGGGATGCTCAGTTGTAGCGCGGTTTCGCGGGTGGGCGGCGGGCGGCTGGTGATGGGCTGGATCAACTCGGTCTGCACCAGCGGGCGCAGCGCCACCGGAATTTCGTCATAGTTGAATTGTGCCTCACCGGACGCGGTGAAGGTATGACCGCCGGGCAGCACCACTTCGCTCAGGCGAATCTGCGGTGTGGGTGCGAGCGTGGGCAGATTGGCACGGCGCTGCTCATCGGCAATCTGGGCAGCGTTAGCGGTTTCGCGCTGGAGCGTGGTGGTGGCGCTCAACATCTGGTAGCCCAGAAACAGCAACCCGCCCACCGCCACCACTTCCACCAGCAAGAGCAGTTGGTTGACCACGCTTTTCCAGAAGCGACTGCGCTCCGGTTGCGTTTCAGCGGCATAATCCTCATCGAAGCGCGGCGCGACTTCCAGCGGGCGCGGTGAGGGTTGGGGGGCGGGACGGGGCGCAGGCGCAGAAATTGACTCGTTCGCCAGCACGCGGGTAACGGCGGCGGGCAGCGCATCCGTAGGTGGAGTAGGCGCAACCGGGCGCGACGCTTCCGCCGGAACGATGCGTCCGGCGCGCTGCATGCGCTGGAGCTTGCCCTGACGCTCCTCGCGCTTACGAATGGCGAGGATGCGCTCCAATTCTTCGATGGAAAGTTCGTCTACAGGTCGTTTGTCACGCATAGATCGCAGAGGCCGCGCCTATCCGAACGATGACTGCCATTATAAACCGCACGTATACGCCAACCGCGAACCGTTGGTGAGAAAGTGGTTTGAAATCTGACTCACCGTTTGGAGGCCACCGCGAACACTTCACGCTCGAAGAACCAGCGGAAGGGCGGCACATCGAAGGCCAACCAGCGCAGCGCAGCCATGAGGATATTCTCGTTGCGGTTCTGCGGCGGGCTGTCCAGCCACACCTTACCGTCGAAACCGGCCTCGCGCAGCGCCCGCCCCATGCTCCACAACGACTGTTCGTTGACATGCACATGCTGATTGACCGCCACGCCGAATTGACGCGGGTCACGGGGATATTTCGCGCCCTCGCCCATCAGCGTCCGCACGATTCGCACCAGCGGGTAGGCATAGCGGTCATACCACACGTTCGGCGCGGTGTGGATGATGAAGCGTCCATCCGGCTTGAGGACGCGGTGAACTTCGCGCATGGCTTCCAGCAGTTCCCACGGATGCAGATGCTCGACCACATCGAACATCAGCACGCGGTCAAAATAGGCATCCGGGAAGGGCAGCTTTTTCGCGTCGGCCTGCATCACGGCGGTGCGTCCGGGGACGACCCCGTTCACCGACTGAATCACGTTTTGCGACATGCGAACGGCGACCACCGCGTAATCAATGCCTATCGCATCCGCACCGAGCTGGGCGCAATGGCGCAGGATTTCGCCGCGCCCGCAGCCCACATCCAGAATCACCATGCCGGGGGTGACTTCCGCCAGTTTGAAGGCGGCGGACAGGCGGCGCGAAAGATGCTCACCCTCGCTGCTGGTGAACTCGTCATAGCCTTCGCAAGCGGTGAGGAAGTATTCTTCCGTATACAGAGACGAAGGAAGGGGTTTTTGTTCCTGCTGCTGCTGATCCATTGGCCTGCGCTTTTTTCATCCCGAAATATTCAGGGGGATTATACTTGAGGGCGGTCACAGCGCAACGTGGAGTTAAAATAGGATGTGCCAATAACCCTCCTCCCTTGCCCTTCTCCCTCATGGCGAAGGGTGTAAGGCAGCGGTCTTTCACCCCTCTCCTAGCTGTAATCAGCGGTAGAGAGAGTGAGAGGTTGGGGGTGACGGGCACGCCCGAATGCGAATGCACCCTTAAAATAAGGTGCTGATAAACAACACAGTTTACCGGATACACCTGCTTTGACGGACATCAATCACACCATGAACACCCCTAACAACATGCCCCTCAACCGCATCCTGTCCGGCGACTGCGTGGACGTGCTGACCGCGCTGCCCGAACGCAGCGTTGACCTGATTTTTGCCGACCCGCCCTACAACCTGCAATTGCAAGGCGAGTTGTGGCGACCCAACATGACCCGCGTGGATGCCGTAACCGACTCGTGGGATCAGTTCGAGAGCTTCGCCGCCTATGACACCTTCACCCGTGCATGGCTAACGGCCTGCCGCCGCGTGCTGAAGGATACCGGGACGCTGTGGGTGATCGGCAGTTATCACAACATCTACCGCGTGGGTGCGATTCTGATGGACTTGGGCTACTGGATACTGAATGATGTGGTGTGGGTGAAAAGCAACCCCATGCCCAACTTTCGCGGGGTGCGCTTCACCAACGCCCACGAAACGTTGTTGTGGGCGAAAAAATCCCCGGATGCCCGCAACACCTTCAACTACCACACCATGAAGGCCATCAACGGCGGCAAACAGATGCGGAGCGATTGGGTCATCCCGATCTGTTCCGGCGCAGAGCGCATCCGCATTGATGGCGCGAAAGCCCACTCCACCCAGAAACCGGAAGCCCTGCTGGAGCGCGTCATCCTATCGTCCTCCAACGCGGGTGATGTGGTGCTAGACCCGTTCTTCGGCAGCGGCACTACCGGCGCGGTGGCGCGGCGTTTGGGGCGGCATTATGTGGGCATCGAGCGCGATCCGGCCTATGTGCAAGTCGCCACCGAACGAATCGCCCGCGTGCAACCGCAGCCGCAGCCGGATTATCCGGCGGGCAAGCGCGGCGCGGTGCGCGTCCCGTTCGCGGCGCTGCTACGGGCGGGGCTGCTTCAGGCGGGGCAAACGCTGTACTTCCGGCGGCAAGAGGCGGTACAGGCTACCATCACCGAAGCGGGGCAACTGCGCTTGGGGGACAAAGAAGGCTCAATTCACCAGATGGGCAGCCACGCGCAGGGCGGCTCACCCTGCAACGGTTGGGAACACTGGTACTACCGCGATGCGAAGGGCGACCTGCACCCGCTGGACGTGCTGCGCCAGCAGATCGCAGGCGGCGAGAACTAGCGCACCAGCACTTGCCGCAGCCACGCGATCAGCAGATCAGCAAAATCGGGGCGGTTGACGAGCATGACCGCACCGCTGCCGGCATTGGTAAAAGGCTGGAACTGCACCGACCCGCTGGCGGCGGTTTGAATCGCGGTGATGGCCGCAAACGCCGCTGCGTCATCCTCGCTGGCGGCCAGCAAAATCGGACGCGGGTTATAGGCGGGCATGGCGTTCACCAGCGCCGGATCGCCGCTGGGACTGAGCAGCACCGCCGCATCGCACAGCATATCGCCCGCGCAGCCCAGCAGCGCCACATCTGCACCGGCGTTCGCGCCGATCACCGCAAGGTTGGCGGGGTCGGCATCGCCGCTGTTCAGGGCTTGCAGCATCACCGTGAAATCCAGCAGCGCCCCTTCGCGCAAATCCATCGAAAGCACCGCGAATCCGGCTGCATTCAGCGCCGCCGGAAAATCGCCCCATGCCGTCCGATCCGGCGCGAGGAGCAGCACACCGGGCAAGCGTTCGCCGGGGGTGACGTAAAAATCGCCGGGGAGCTGCGCCCCATCCATCGCCGTAATCTGGATGGTGTGTTTGCTGGGTGCGGGTGTGCCTTCGGTCTGCAAGGTGCTGCCCACCACCAGCGGGGGCAGCGCACCGCCCGCCGGAAGCGCCGCTGCCGTCGGGTCATTCTGGCCGGCCAGATACTCGTCAAACGGCACATAGGTCGGCTGGCGCGGGAAGAACGTCGCGCTCGGCTCGATGGTCACGCCCGAAATCACCCGCCCGACGGTGGGCGTGGGCGAAGGGGGAAGCAACGAATCGCAGGCGGCCAGCAGCAGCGCGATCAGCAGCGGGGCGAGGCGAAACGGGCGCATCGGCTTAACGCGGGCGGGCGAAGGCGATCAGCCGTTCGCAGCCATCTTCATACGGGTCGAGATCGGTGCTGCCGTAGAGTTGCTCCATCTCGAAGCCGCACACCTCCAGCAGCCAGCGCAGTTCGCTGGCAAAGAAGTAGCGGAACGTGACCGGCGCTAAGGTGCGCTTCACCGTGCCGTCGCCCGTCACCTCGTCGTAGAACCACTTGATTCGCAGCAATTGCTCGGTGCGGTCAAGATCGCTCACCGAATATTGCATCACCAGATGTCCGGTATCCGGCTCTAGGAACGTCTTTTCAAAGATCATCGCGTCGCTATCCTGCGCGGCGAACGAGTCCGCCGGATTGGGCAGGTCGAGGACGAGCAGGCCGTCGTCGGTGAGCAGCGAGCGCAGCTTCTTGAGCAGCGCTACCTGCTGATCGGCATGGTGGAAATGCATCAGGCCGTTGTAGGGGAACAGCACCAGCGGATAACGCTGGTCGGTCTTGTACTTCAGCATGTCGCCCTGTATGAACTTCAGGCGGGAAGCCAGCGCCGGTTGGGCGGCGGCGGCGGTGCGGGCGCGGTCTAGCATGGCGGGTTCGATGTCAATGCCATGCACCTCGTAGCCGGCCTTCGCCAGATGGAACATCACGCGGCCTGTGCCGCAGGCCACCTCGAAGATCGGGCCGCCATATTCGGAGGCCAGTTCGCTGTACATCATCAGGTCATCGGTTTTGTCCTGATGTTCGGCATCGTAGTAACGGGCAATCGTGGCGTAAAAGCTCATAGTCGGCGGCTCTCCACAGCAGTATCCTGCGCGTATTGTAACGCCGCAGGCCAGCCCTGCGGGAGGGGCGAATCCGGCGCTATCCCAATGCCGCCGAAAGCAACACCATTCAGAACCAATTCCACAACACGCACCCCCGGTTTTGCGTAATATAGATTAGTTTCGCAAGGCATTATGATCAGGGGGTTCCCATGTCCGAATTGCCCGATCTCGTCAAGGATTTTCTGGCGCAGCAGCGTATCGCGGTGGTGGGCGTTTCGCGTTCCGGCAGCGGTGTCGCCAACATGCTTTACCAGCGGTGGAAAGCGGCGGGACATAGCGTGTTCGCCGTGAACCCGAACGCCGAAACTGTCGAGGGCGACCCGTGCTACCCGCGTGTGCAAGCCATCCCGCAGGGGGTAGATGCAGTCATGATCGTCACCACGCCGGATGTGACCGATCAGGTGGTGCGTGACTGTCATGAGGCGGGTGTCAAGCGCGTGTGGATGCACTGTTCGGTGATGCACGGCGTTCGCAGCACATCTGATACGGCGGTGCAGTTCTGCCGCGACAACGGGATCGCCGTCATCCCCGCTGGTTGCCCGCTGATGTTCGAGGGCAACGTGGATGTGTTCCACAAATTCATGCGCTGGTGGATGGCGCGTTCCGGCAAGCTGGCGCTATAGACGGCCTATAACCTTCCTCGCCCGTCCGCCCCTGTCCGCTGTACGTCATGGACAAAGGGGCGGACGTGTCATCGGTGAATGATCCTCACACGACGACCCCGCTATATGGCCTGTTGTCGCTGCGCTGTATAGCGGATGTACTCCGAAATAATCCCCTCTATACTTCGTGATGATGTCACTACTGTAGCGAGGATCACGAAGATCACCATGAAGACAAAGTTTGGAGCCATCTGTTTATCGCTTCTGCTGCTGGCGCTTTCGTTCACCATCAGCAGCGCGCAAGAAGCCACCCCGGAACCCACGATAGATCATGCGGCGCATCATCCCACGCAAGCCGGAGCGACACCCGAAGCCATGCCGCCTATGGATGGAATGGGAAACGGGAACGCCTCCGGGCAAATGGACATGATGAAGCCCATGATGGACATGATGGATAGCATGATGGGCATGGAAATGCCCGCCGACCTGCGCGATAAGATGAACCAGATGCGCGGCATGATGGACATGATGAGTATGATGGACATGATGCAGGGCGGCGGCGAGATGGGCATGATGCAGGGCGAAGCAACGCCTGAACCGACCCCAGATGCGATGGACGGCATGGCGATGGAAATGAACACCGGGTATTCGGTTGATGATCTGGCACCGCTGGCCTTCGCGTACTTTGAGGGCGGCGATGTGTATTTCGTCCACCCCGAAGCTTCCGAAGAAAACGTTGCGGGTGTCCTGACGGCGATGATGGGAACGGATGTGATTACCGTTCCCAGTCTGGGGCAAATTCCCGCAGAACTGCTGGGCAAGGTATATGTCTTTACGAACGGGCTGGAAGGCATGGGGCCGCTTGGCTTCCAACCGGATGTGTTCGACTCGGTTCCCGGCAGCGAAAATTACACCCCGCTGCGCGCCATTCAACTGGTCACATGGAAAGAGGGTGTCGAGGCCCGTGAATTGACGAGTGTGAGCGATATTCTGGCCGCTGAAGAAGCGGATGATGTAAGCATCGAAGCGCCCGGAGTTGTGGTCAATATGCCCATTCTCGTCTGGCCTGACGGTCAGCGTTAACCGGACATTGCCTCTCAATAAAAGCAGGAGACTGGCACGGAGCGTCTCCTGCTTTTACGCTCTCCGCTGGAGAGATTCTGTGAGTAAATGGAGTGGTATATGACTATTCGCGTTGTACTTGCTGACGATCATGCCGTAGTTCGCAAGGGAATTCGTGATTTCCTCGAAGAAGACGGGGATATTCAAGTGATCGCGGAAGCGGGGGATGGGGCGAAGGTCAAAGAGATGCTGACAATGCTTCAGCCTGATGTCGCCGTGCTGGATGTGCGTATGCCGCATGCCACCGGGATCGAAGTCACACGCTGGATTCGGGAACAAAAACTTCCCATACAGGTGGTCATTTTAACCGCCTATGACGATGATCCGTTTGTGGTCGCAGCGATGCAGGCGGGCGCGAATGGCTATGTGATGAAAAGTGCCGAGGCAGAAGATATTACGGCAGCTGTCCGATCTGTTTATCGCGGTGAATCGGCGATTGCGCCCGAAATCGCACAGAAAGTCCTGACCCACCTCGTCGTCAATCACTCCCCGGCCACACTGGATGAACCCCTCACTGACCGAGAGCGTGACATTCTACAATGGGCGGCGAGAGGGCTGACGAACAAAGGCATTGGCGCGAAACTTTCCATCAGCGATCGCACGGTACAGGGACACCTCGCCAACATCTATGCGAAGCTGGGCGTGAACAGCCGGACTGAAGCCGTGACGAAGGCGCTGCATCTCAACATCATCCTGTTGGATCAAAAGGCATGAGGCAACTTCATCTAGCGAAGCGGTTGCATGGTTTACGGGCGCAGGTGCTTTTGTGGACGGTGCTGCCGCTGACCATTTTGCTGATTGTGTTTGCGTTGAGTGGTGTGAGCAGCCACCAGAGTTCGATGCGGGCATTAGCCATCGAAGAAAACACGCGGTTGGTTATGATGATGGCTCAACTCGTCGCTGTGAGTGTTGAGAATCAAGCCCTGCGAACCGGAACTGATGTGGCTCTGGTAAGCCCGAATACGTTGAACCTAGATAGTATTCTGCGGATGGATCATGCCAACGCCATCACGATTCTGGTGCTAATGGACGCGCAAGGTAAGGTGTTGTTCAATCGAGGGTCTATCCCGGACGATACCGCCTTGATGGCATGGGATGGTGTTCAACCTGCTTTACGCCGTGAAAACGGGGCGCTGTTGTCTAGTTCTACCATGCGGGATGATGTGATTGCCTATGCGCCCGTTCCCAATACAGGATGGGTATTGCTGATTCGAGAGGGTTGGCACTCGCTTACCGTACCCCTGATTCAATTTGAGCAACTTATGCCCTTCATTCTGTTTACTGCGGTGGCGGTGTCGTTGCTCACCTTGTTCTTCGGCGTTCGCTATGTTGTGCAACCGTTGCGCGAACTCAGCGTCCGGGCGAACCGCATCGGGCAAAAAGAATTTCTAGAGAACTCCGTAATAGTTAGCGGCGTGCAAGAGATTGAAGATTTGAGCCGTACCCTCGATGAGATGGCAAAACGGGTACACAGCTATCAGGTTGCGCTGCATGATTATGCCGGGGAAGTGACGCGGGCGCAGGAAGAAGAACGTGGACGGTTAGCACGCGAACTCCACGATGAAACCGTGCAAACCCTGATCGCCCTCGGACACAAGGCGCAGATGGTACAGCGCAGTTTGCACCGCGATCAGGAACAAGCCGATACGCGCATCATGGAGCTACGGGACATGATTAGTGATGCGATTGAAGAAGTCCGGCGCTTCAGCAGTGCGCTTCACCCGCATTATCTAGAGGAACTGGGACTCTTGAGCGCGTTAGAGGTACTCACCAAAGAAGCGAAGGCGCAGTTTGAGGTGCAGGGAACTCCGGTTCGGCTCAAGCCCGAACTGGAACTGACCGTATACCGGATTGCTCAGGAAGCCTTGAACAATGTGGTTCACCACGCACAGGCACAGCACAGTGCTGTGACTCTGCACTTTCAAGAGTCGTGTATCCGGTTGCGTATCCGCGATAACGGGCAAGGCTTCGCTGTTCCCGCTTACTTTAGCGATTTCACGCGCATCGGTCATTTCGGATTGATTGGTATGCGCGAACGTGCCCAACTCGTGAATGGCGAAATCACCATCGAGTCCCTGCCCGGACAGGGAACGGAAGTGTCCCTGTCCATCCCGATTTGATGGTTCTATTTTGGGCTTTGCACCTGTAGCAGTCTTTCGCCCCTTCGTGCGGTGCGCTATCATCCTGCCCTGAAACACTTATCAACAGAGGATGGGACTATGATGCGGATCGCCATCGTCGGATTTGGCGTGGTTGGGCAGGGCTTGGTGGAGATTTTGCGCGATAAAGCGGCGGCGCTGCGCGATGAGCAGGGCTTCGCGGCGACGATTGTGGCGGTGGCGACTCGCTCTCGTGGCACACTGTACGATCCGCAGGGGCTGGAGCCGGCAGCGCTGCTGGACGCGATGGCGGCGGGTGGACTGGCGCATTATCCGGCGCGGGAGGGCGCATTCCGCAACCTCGACCCGCTGACGCTGATCCGCGCCTGCAACGCTGATGTGCTGGTGGAATGCAGCAATACCAATTTGCAGACGGCGCAGCCCGCGCTAGACTACTGCAAAGCTGCTTTCGAGACGGGTAAGCATGTCGTCCTCGCCAACAAAGGGCCGGTCGCGGTGGCCTATGCCGAACTGGTGGCACTGGCAGGGGCGGCGGATAAGCATCTGCGCTTCGAGGCGACGGTCATGGCGGGTACGCCATCTATCCGGTTGGCGATGCAGGCGTTGGCGGGTTGCCAGATTCGGGAAGCGCGAGGCATCCTGAACGGCACCACCAATTACATCCTGACGCAGATGGAAGGTGGCCTGAGCTATGCTGACGCGCTGGCACAGACGCAGGCGCTGGGTTACGCCGAAGCCGACCCCACCGCCGATGTGGATGGCTGGGACGCGGCGGGCAAGGGCATCATTCTGGCGCGGGCGTTGTTCGGCAGCGCACTCACGCTGGCCGATATGAGCGTGCGCGGCATCAGCATCATCAGCGCCGATGATGTGGCCGCCGCCCGTGCCGCTGGCGAACGATGGAAGCTGGTGGTACACGTCACGCCGACAGGCGGCAGCGTGAGTCCAGTGCGCGTGCCGCTGGCGCACCCGCTGGCGGGCGTTTCCGGCGCGACCAACGCCGTCACCTACAGCACCGACCTGATGGGCGATGTGACGCTGGTGGGCGCGGGCGCGGGGCGGTTGCAAACCGGATTCGGCCTGTTGAGTGACCTGCTGGATATTGCCCGTCTGGGCGGGTAGGCCGCAGAATCCCTCAAGAACCTCACCCCTCAGTCCCCTCTCCGTGCTGAGTACAGCGTTGGAGAGGGGAAATTACACCCTTCACTCTGAGGGAGAAGGGTCGGGGATGAGGGCTGTCTTGCTCCCTCTCGCTCAATATCCCCGCGAACGGTCAAAACGGTTCAACAGCGGTTGCTTATCCAGATAGCGGCGCAAATTGTCCGCGAACAGCGCGGCGGCCTTCTCGTGATAACGGGCGTTGTTGCCAGAAATGTGCGGGCTGATGATGACGTTATCCAGATTCCACAACGGACTGCCCGCCGACAGCGGTTCTTCGGTGAACACGTCCAACGCCGCCCCTGCGATCTTGCGTGCCGCCAGCGCCGAAATCAGCGCCGCCTCATCTACCACGCCGCCCCGCGCCACGTTAATCAACACCGCCGTCTTTTTCATGCTCTCCAGCACTTGCTCGGTCACAATCGGCTGTGCGCCCTGCAACTGCGGCGCGATCACCACCACAAAATCGCAAGCGGACACCATCGAGGCCACCGCTTCCGACGGGTACAACCGTGCTGGAATCGAACAATCCGGGTCGCCCGTGCCGGGTTCGGCATAGCTGTCGGGGTCAGTCAGGCGCTTCAGGTCGCGCTTGGTCGCCAGCACGGTCATGCCCAGCGCGTTGGCCTGCCGCGCCACTTCGCGCCCCACCGCGCCGTAGCCGATGATGCCCAGTGTTTGCCCGCGCAATTCGCGGGGAGCGAAGCGTTTGTGCTGGTCACGCGGCCATTCCGCCCGCGCCTGAAATTGCAGCATCTCCGGCAGCTTGTAGGTGAAAGCCATCATCATCATCAGGCAGTATTCGCCCATGTGGACGGCATGCACGCCGCTGGACGTGGTGACATCCACATCCTCGGCACGGATGATCGGCTGATGGTAAGCATGATCTACGCCAGCGGTGTGCAGTTGAATCCAGCGCAGGCGCGGGGCTTGCGCGGGTTCGGGGAACGAGCGCAGGGTGTACAGCACCTCGACCTCCGACCATGCGCTATCCGGTACATTCGGATGATGGCGTTCGATGTGCAAGCGTGGCGAAACCGCCCGCAGCATTTCCATAATCTCGTCGCTGAAATCCATCGCAACCATCACGCGAATTGGTTCTTGCCCCATGTGAATCCCTTCCTGAACAAGTGCCTGTGCCAGCGGATAATAGGCGGTTTAGGCGACAGGCGCAAGCGCATACCGTAGCGTGGACGGGGTGAGCGTGTTAAAGTAGCGTGAATGTCACAATACCATTCTTGAGAATGCAACTCGTACCGGGAGGGAACCGATCATGGGCTTGATGGACGGCAAAATCGCGCTGATTTTCGGCGTTGCCAACAAAAATTCAATCGCGTGGGGCATCACGCAGCGGTTGCATGAGGAAGGCGCGACCATTCTGCTCAGCTATGCGGGCGAAATCATGGAAAAGCGCGTGTTCCCGCTGGCGAAAGAAATCGGCTGCGACTTCGTGGAATCGTGCGATGTGACCAACGATGCCGAACTGGATGCGCTGTTCGAAAAGGTCAAGGCGCGTTACGGGCGGCTGGATACGCTGGTGCATTCGGTGGCCTACGCCAACCGTGAAGACCTCGGCGGGCGCTTTGTGGATATTTCTCGCGACGGCTTCAAACTGGCGCTGGACATCAGCGCCTACAGCCTGATCCCGATGGCGAAACGCGCCGAACCGCTGATGACCAACGGCGGCAGCATCATGAGCTTGACCTACTACGCCGCCGAGAAAGTCATGCCCAAGTATCATGTGATGGCCGTCGCCAAAGCCGCGCTGGAAACCATCACCCGCTATCTGGCGAACGATCTGGGGCCGAAGGGCATCCGCGTGAACACCATCAGCGCCGGCCCGATCAAGACGCTGGCGGCGGCGGGCGTTCCCGGCATCCGCACCATGCTCAAGTATTCCGAAAAGACCGCGCCCCTGCGGACGCTGGTCTCGCAGGAAGAAGTGGGCGACACGGCGCTCTATCTGGCCTCCGACCTCAGCCGCAAGGTGACGGGCGAAACCCTGCATGTGGACGCGGGCTTCAACATTCTGGGCATCACCCTGACCGAAGAAGACCTAGCCGAACTGGGCTAACCTCACCCCTTCATCCCCTCTCCATCACAGTTTGGAGAGGGGATAGTAAGCCACATCAGCACACAAGGACACACCCCTATGCGACAGGCGCAGATTTTCATCGGCATTGGCCTTCTGGTTTTGCTGCTGGCCGCCCTGACGGGTTGCACGTTCGGATTCGATCCGGGCGCGGCGAACGGCATAGGCGGGGTGCAGGCCACCGTCACGCGGGTGATTGATGGCGACACGATTGATGTGCAGATTGACGGGCGCAAGGAGCGCGTGCGCTATATCGGCGTGAACACGCCGGAGCGTGACGAGTCATGTTATCAAGAAGCCACCGATGCCAACAGCCTGCTCGTCAAAGGCAAAATCGTGTCGCTGGTGAGTGATGCGGAAGACACCGATCAGTATGGTCGTCTGCTGCGTTATGTGTATGTGGGCGATCTGTTCGTGAATAAGGCGCTGGTGGAGCAAGGCTTCGCGGAAGCGGTGTCGTACCCGCCCAACACCGCCCACTACGACGAGTTTGTGCGCCTCGAACAAGATGCGACGGCAGGGGGGCGTGGTTGCCATCCCACCGGAATCTTCGACGACGGCAGTTACACCCGCTAGAACCTCACCCCTCAGTCCCCTCTCCGTGCTGAGTACCGCTTTGGAGAGGGGAAGTAAGAGGCATCTGTTGGTCTAACACCCTTCTCACTGAGGGAGAAGGGTCAATCTTACCCGTTAGTCCGGCTTCACCACAGCGACCCAGCGCCCTTCGGTGAGCGATTCAACATAGATGCAGTCGTGCCAGTCAATCGCTACATCGGCGGCGCTGAGCGTCAAATCCTCGATATGCACGCCGCTGTTGCGGATGATCGCAAACGGCGTAGCCTCGTCACGTTCGCCCATCACCAACTGAGCGCAGGCACACAGCGTATCCGCGATGCCGCGCTGCGTGACCTGCATCGGGTTGCCGAACAGATCAATCTTGCCGCGCTCGTCCTGAATCGGGCGGAATCCCGCCGTCGCCAGCGCCACGCCCGTCGTCCCCAAGCGCCCCGGCATCAGCCAGCTATCGGTGAGGATCACGCCCACATCCGCGCCCAACCGCGCCCGCACCTCGTGCCGGATGTCGGCGGCCACCGCATACGGTTTCAGCGGGAACAGCACGGCATAGCCGTTCGGGATGTTGGAACGGTCAATGCCCGCGTTAGGCGAGATGATGCCCTCTTTGTGCGTGAGCAAAAACCCCTGAATGCCGCCCAGAATCGCATCAGCTTCCTGCACCACCAGTTGCGCGATAATCGGGTTCATGGCGTAGCGTTCGGCCAGCGCCAGCGCCTGCGCCCCCGGCTGCACCGCCGCCAGCGAAACCACCCGCCCGGCGCTGATGGCGGCATACTTGCTGGACACCGCCAGCACATCACCATCGCGCAGGGGTTCGCCGCAGTCGCGCAACGCGGCTTCCAGCGTGGCGTACAGATCAAAAGCGGCCTGCTGCACAGGCGCTTGTACCGGAATCACGGTCAAATAGGGTCGGGTCATGCCATCCACTTTCCAGAGTATGTCGTCATTGTGTCCCAGTAAATCCCAATGCAGATGCTAACATCAGCAGGGGGGAAAGGCCAGAGAAGACTCGCTTGCTGGCAGATTATCGCTTTCCGCATACAATCCCGAATAACGAACTTAATTTCATCACAAGAGGGTATCATGCTTTTTCGCGCTCTACTCGCCTTATTCGTGTTGGGTGCCTTCATTCCGGCTGCTGCCGCACAGGATAGAGCCGATCGCTGGTACTTCGCCTTCAACAAGGACACCGGTTCGCTGGTCGCCTACAACCTCGATGGCCTGACAAATGTCCTCATCAAGGACGGTGTGACGGGCATGAACGCCATCGGGACGCGCATCAGCGATACCGAGGCGCTACTGTTGCTGCGTGTGAATGAGCAATTCGGTCTGTACCACGCCACACCGTTTCAGGTCACGCGCTTGGTGGGCGAAGACGGCATCCTGCAAGTGCCGCTGGCCGTCACCAACGGCGCGGCAGTGATGGTCAATCAGTATGACCGCCAGCCGGTCTATGCTTCGTTGTTCAAAGAGGGTCGGCTAACCCCGCTGCCGCAGCGCGTGGTCGGCCTGACGACGCTGACACGGTTTTCGCAGGATGGCGCGTTCGTTCGCGCCCTCGGCACTGACGAAAATGGCAGCTTCGTCCTGTGGAATTTCGACACGACCAGCGGGGAAGCCTCTACGGTGGTGACGTTTGGCGCGGATATGCCGCAGGTGCGCTCCGATGTGTATGGCGAACGCTGGATGCAGCGCCAGCCCCTCGCCGATGGGCAGGTCAGCTACCGCATCCTTCATCTGGACGGGACGACTGAGGAACTGGGCACATTCGATGAATCGCAGGTACCCGGTTCAGTGTACTTACTGGGAGACGATCTGGTGGCCTACCCCGCCGTGTGCGAAGCAAGCTGCACCGCAGAAGTGCGCTCGTCCCCGCCGCGCTCATTTCAGGTGGATAGCGCCACCTTCCGCAGCTTGCCCGTTGCCGCATCCGGTACGGATAGCGTGCTGCTGTTGAACCGCGACGATGCCTTCTACATGGCACACGGGAACGCCGCGCCGCAGTTCGTCGGCGCATTCACCCGTGACCGCTTTCATGTGTTCAGCGCATCGTTTCAAGCGGTTTCACCGGATCGGCGCTGGCTGATGGTGGTGGACGATCAGCAGAAACCCACGCGACATGATCTGGTTGACCTGACCACGCTGGAGGTAGTCGCCAGCTATGACTTCTCCAAGCCGCCCGCCTATCTGAAGCAAGTGTTGTATGGCGACGGCCTGATCGCCTTCAAGCTCAACAACAACGCTTACGATTTTGTGCTGTACGACGCGGACAGCGCGCCCACCATCATCCACCAGCCACGCGGGACGAATATCCGCGTGTACTTCGAGTTGCTACCCGATCAGCAGGCGCTCTACCGCGCCGCCAACCCGTATTCCGGCATCGTCCGGCACGATCTGAAAACAGGCACTGAAACGCCCCTGCTAGAAGGTGCGTGGGAATACATCACCCTGCTCACGCTGCGGTAGGGCAACAAAAAGGGGCGGCTGTGTGACAGCCGCCCCTTGCGTGATACCAAATGATGCGAACCGTGCGCGTTAGCGGCGGCGCAATTCCACGAAGTCAATCGCCTTCACCAGCGCCTCCAGCCCTTCAGCCACATTCCCGCTGATGTGCAGGCGCACCGCACGGCGGTCTTTGTTCCGCAGCGCTTCCATATCGCCCGCCGCCTGTGCCGCCTTCAGCACACCGAAGGTGAACACCTCGCCGGGGATGGGGATGTCCTGCGGGTCGTCGCAGGTAATCTGGATGAACGTGCCGTTGTTCGTGCCACCCTTGTGCAACTGTCCGGTGCTGTGCTGGAAGCGCGGGCCATAGCCCACCGTCACAGCGCGGCGCGTGGTGTGGCGCAGGCGGCGGCGCGCCTCTTGCAGCGCATTCTCGATCTCCGTCTGGTACGGCAGGTAGCCCAGCAGCGCAAAGTAATCGCCCGCACGGGTAGAGTTCAGCAGCGCCGCCAAAATGCCCGTCATGTCGCCGCTGCCGTAGTTATGCTGGAGCGCCAGATCGCTCAGTTGGCGCAGCATCTTCTCGTCGGCATACAGCGTGACACCGTTCTCGGTGAAGGCTTTTTCGGCGGCAGGCAGCGC
>CAIVEA010000660.1 GCA_903904765.1 uncultured Chloroflexota bacterium | reverse complement strand
GACCATCCCGCACTTCTACCTGACGCTGGATATTCAGATGGATCGGGCGCTGCTGCTGCGCGAATCGTTACGGCAGCGGGGGAAGGCCATCAGTATCCATGATCTCATCCTGAAGGCGGTGGCGCTGGCGCTGGTCGAGTATCCGGCGCTGAACGCTCGTTTCGAGGGGGATGATCTGGTCGTGCAGCCGGCGGTCAATCTGGCGTTGGCGGTGGCACTGGGCGACCCGCAGCACCCCGAAGGGCTGCTCACGCCGGTTGTGCCGGACTGTCAGGCGCTCTCGCTGGTCGAGATCGGGCAGCGCACGGCGGCGGTGGTGGCGCGGGCGCGGGAAGGCAAGCTGAAACCGGACGATCTGAACGGCGGCACGTTCACCGTGAGCAATCTGGGCATGTACGGCATTCGCCAGTTTAGTGCCATCATCAACCCGCCGCAGGCCGCGATTCTGGCGGTGGGGACGTTGCAAAAAGTGGCGGTCTGGGACGCGCACAACCAGCTTGTGCCCGCGCAGCAGATGAGCGTCACGCTTTCGGCAGATCATCGGGCGACGGACGGCGCGGAGGCGGCCTGCTTCCTCGCGGCGGTCAAGCGCCATCTCGAAGATGCGTTTGTGCTGGCGGAATAAGACATGACTCCTCCGGCGCTTGTCACCACGCTGGGCGATCTGACGGCTGAACAGGTCGGTTGGATGCTGGCGCATGAGCATGTCTTTGCTAACTTTACGAGTGATGAGGACGGCGGGGCGGACGCGGCGACGGTGGCACAGCGGCTGCGTCCCGCGCTGGAACGCGCCCGCGCAGCCGGACTGACGGCGCTGGCGGACGCGACGGCGATAGGCGGGGCACGGCGGCCTGATATTGCGCTGGCAGTATCGCAGGCTGCGGGGATGCCGTTGCTGCTGGCGACGGGCATTTTCAAAGACCCCGCCAAAGCCGAACGGGTGCGGCTGTCGTCCGAAGGCGGGCTGCGCGATTGGATGATCTGCGAACTGACGGAGGCCATAGACGGCGCTCCGGTGCGGGCAGGCTGGGTGAAGTTGAGCGTGACCGACTCCGGCGTGCAGCCTTACGAGGCGGTGCTGCTGCGGGCGGCGGCTGCGGCCAGCCAGTACACGGGCGCGGCGGTGGGCAGTCATACGGTGGGCGCGGCGTTGGCGAACGCCGAACTGGATATTTTCGAGGCGGCGGGCGGCAGTCCGTCGCGTTTTATCTGGATACACACGCAAACCGAGCCGGACTTCGCGGCGCATGTGGCGTTTGCGCGGCGCGGCGCGTGGATTGAGTACGACGCGATTGATAATGGTGCAGTCCCCGACGAGCGTTATGTGGACTGGATTTGCGCGCTGCTGGCGGCGGGGTTGGGCGGTCAGGTGCTGCTCTCGCATGATCGCGGTGGCTATCATCCCGCGCAACCGGAGGGTGGGGCGCTGCCTGACTATACCTATCTGGTGGATGTGTTCATCCCCAAACTGCGGGCGCGGGGCGTGGCGGAGGCCGAGATTGACCGTTTGCTGCGCGAGAATCCTTTCCGCGCTTATGCGCGTTGACCGTTTTCAAGCGAGGAGAACGATCGTAATGTACACCTTTCTGCGTTCGCAGGGCTTCCGCGTGTTCATGCTGGCGGAAGCGCCGTATTTCGTGGTGGCCTTTGCCATCGCCAATGCGTTTTACAAATTCCACAGCTTCGGGCTGGAACTGTTCGCCTTCATGGGGACGTGGTTCGCCCTGAGCGCCATCGGCAACGAGGCTGTGCGCTGGTTCAACAAGCGCCGCGCCCCGCTAGACCGTTCGTAGCGCAGGCGCACCGTGAAACCGGTACATATCCTCAGCACCAAGTATTTCGATGACGCATGGCTGGAACGGCTGCGCGGGGTCGCGCCCGGTCTGGTCGTCAGCCAGTACACGACGGATAACCCTGATGACGTGCCGCCGGACGTGTGGGCGCAGGTTGAAATCCTGTACGCATGGAAGGCGCTCCCCCCTCCGACTATCGCCCCCAACTTGCGCTGGATACAACTGGATACGGCGGGCTACGACCATGTGCTGGCCTCCCCGTATGGCAAGCCAGAATCGACGGTGGCTGTGACCAATCTGG
>CAIVEA010000659.1 GCA_903904765.1 uncultured Chloroflexota bacterium | reverse complement strand
TTGGAGAGGGGACTGAGGGGTGAGGTTCTTAAAAAACCTACCCTTGTAAGGGACTAAGGGGTGAGGGTTATCCCCGCGCAATCGTCACCGTCACCTCGCTGCTGGACTGGTTGCCCACCGCATCGAAGGCCACCGCCGTGAATGTCTCCGTTCCGGTCTGCGTGATCGCCCAATCCAGCGTGTAGGGCGCTGTCGTCACCGTCGCCAGATATTGCCCATTATGGTAGAAATCCACCTTCGCCAGCGCGTAATCATCGCGGGCATCCGCCGTCAGCGTCAGGTTTTGCACCGCCGGCCACAGCACCGGCTGACCATCCCCCACGTTCAGGGTGAGCGTGGGCGCGGTGTTATCCACGATGACCTGCACACTGGCGCGTTCCAGCGCGTTATCCTGCCGCGCCACCGTCAGCAGAATGTTGTACAGGCCATTCAAGCCTGTCGTATCCCACTGACCGATGGTTGCGCCCCGGTTGAAGGCCGTCTGTCGTTCGCCAATCTGAATCCACTCGGACGGATTCTGCCCCTGCCCGTAGGCCAGTTGGAAGTATTGCAGGTTGGTGGTGTCCATCGTGCCGCGCACATCCACCATACCGCCGACATAAGCGTAAGCCTGCGGCTGAAGGATTTGCACCGAATTGAACAGTTCGGGACGGCTGATGGTGTCGTACTGCGTGGGCGGCAGCGGCAAGTTATTGGCCTTCCACCAATCCTCAGCTTCGGGCGGCGGGATGAAGTAAACCTGCGTGCGCCGCAGTTCGCCCGGAGTGGTCGCCGTCGCCAGTTGTCCGGTCTGGCTGTTCAAATCCACCTGCTGCCAGTAGGTATCCTGCTGCGACGGTTGAAAGCCGGGGACGGCGACGAACCATTCGCTGCGTACCGGACACACGCCGTTGGGCAGCAGGCCGGAGCGTTCGCACACGCTCATCTGCACCACCCCATCGGGGCGCGTCCACTCAGCGGCGGGCAGGCCGTCGCGGTCATGCGTGTAGCCCGCCAGCAACCGCCAGACCGCCGCCGCGCCGTCTGCGCCCTGCGAATCCATCGGCATCGCTGCACCGTCGCCCCGACCTAGATGCACTGCAATTACGCGCTGCGGGGTGTAGCCCACCGTCCAGCTATCGGCGGCGCTGCCCGTCAGCCCGTTGACAACGGCAGCGCGGCGGTTCAGTTCCAGCGCGGCGCTTTCGCCCAGCAAATCGCGGCGGCGGGCGCTGTCCGCCAGAATATCGTTGACCAGATAACCCAGTTCATGCTGGAACACGATGACCTGATTTTGCGCCACCGTCGCCGCATTGTATTCCCAGATCACCGCGCCGTCGCCATCTTCGATTCGCAGCACCGCCACCGGATTGCGCTGGCGGAAACCCTGTCCCACCGGATCGGTGGGGATGCCACGCATATCACCCTGTCCCGCGAACACGCTGTAGGCATAGGCCACATCCAGCACCGACACCGCACCGCCGCGTTCCAGCAGCGACAGATCGTAGCGCCCATCTTCGCCCAGACTGTTCAGGCCGATGCGGTGTGCGATTCGCAGCAGGTTATCCATGCCCTGACTGTAGGCCACCTGCACAGCGGGCGGCAGCAATCCGGCGGCCATCGCGTCGCGCAGGTTCAGCGGCCCGCGATAGCGTCCGTCCGCGTTGACGGGGGCGTAGATCAGTCCTTCAGCAGCGCCGGGGAAGCGTGAGGGAATATCCAGCACCATGCGCGCCGGATTATAGGCCGCATTGATAAATCCGGTGAAATAGGCGAAAGGCCGCAGCACCGGCCCCGGTTGCGCGTTCAATGCCGCCGCCGCGCCCACCATGCTCAAAATTTCGCCCGTCTGGGCATCCAGAATGACCAGCGAATTTTGGTCGGGCGGGTTGCCAGTCAGCGGGGTTACGGGCGCAAGACCGTCCGCGAGGCAGGCACTGCCCGTGCGAGTATCCGGCGAGGTGGCCTTGCCACTCAGCCGCGCCACCTGCGTCCGCAGCGCACATTCGGACTGGTCGTACAAATCCAGATCGAGTGTGGTGAGGATTCGTAGGCCGCCGCGTGCCACCAACCGCGCCCCATCGCGCCCCTGCGCGTCCAGAATATCCTGCGCCTGCCGACGGGCATAGGCCACGAATTCCGGCGCGATTTGCTGCGGCTGATTGCTGGCGAGCAAAATGGGCGTGACGGTGGCGGCAGCGGCCTCAAACTGGTCGGCGGTGATGCTGCCATCGGCACGCAGCGCCCGCAGCAGATCGCGCTGCCGTCCCCGCGCCGCCGTCTCGTTGTCGAACGGGTTGTACTGCGTTGCCATCGGGATGGCCGCCAGCAGAGTGGCCTCGTCCAGCGTCAGATCAGCAGCGGACTTGCCTAGATAGGTTTGCGCGGCGGCCTCAATGCCGTAGGCTTGATTGCCGTAATCGTTGGTATTCAGATGCCATTCCAGCAGGTCTTCGGGGGTGTAGCGCCGTTCCAGATCGGCCACCAGCGCGATTTCGCGGCCTATATCGTCACTGGTCGGCACTTCAGGCAGCGGTGCGATCACGTTCCGCACCAATCGCCCCGCCAGCGTGCGATCCTGCGGCAGCGGCCCGAACAGCATATTTTGCCAGAGCAGGCTGAAAGTGTTCAACAGGTTGAATTGCGTATCAGTCAGGAAATGCGGGTCTTCGGCGAGGAGCGTGGCTTGCAACACATACGGGGGCAGGTTATCCAGCGCCGCCCACGCCCGCGTCTGACCACTCTGATCTTGCAGCAACAGCGTTTGCCCGCTGCGGTCATACAGTTCGGTCACGCCGGCTGCGGGCGCGCTGGTCAGGCTGTCCTGCGGCGTGGGCAGGTTGCGGGTGGCATCCAGATAGACCAGCGCCGCGCCGCCCACCGTCACACCTGCCGGAATTACC
>CAIVEA010000658.1 GCA_903904765.1 uncultured Chloroflexota bacterium | reverse complement strand
TCTTTGCGGGCAGCCGGAGAGCAGCGGCGTTTGCGCTTGGCGGAAGAACACCGCTGGCATACGGGCGCTGAAATGCTCTACGCCGATTTCGAGCAATACTTGACCTGCTTGAATGAGCAATTTCCCCAATGGTTACCCTGAAACGCACGTTCGGATGGGCTGTGAGTCTGGGCTGTGCGTTGCTGCTGGCAGCGGTGCCAGTACGAGCGCAGTCTGCGTCCGTACTGCAACTGCTGGAAGCCGCCGAGGGCGAAGTGGCAGCGGGGGTTCCGCAGTCTTGGACGTTCAGCGCGGTGGATACGCAGATGCTCTCGTTCGTGGTGCAAGCTACCTCCGGTGATCTTGATCCGGTGGTGGAAATCGTCACCAGCGCAGGTAATACGCTCATTTCGGATGATGATGCTGCTTATCCCACCGATACCCGCGCAGTTCTGGAGGGGATTACATTATCTCGTGCGGATACTTATACGCTGATGGTGCGTGGCTATGGCGGTACAGCGGGTACTTACACGGTGCTGATGTTGCCGGGGCTGGGGACGCTCAGTGGGGATGACAGTTTCAGCGGTGGGGCGCAATGGCGGGCGGTGACGGACGGCGTGCAGACTGCGTTAACGGGTGGACAGTTGGTCTTGACGTTGGACGGCAATCGTCAGACCGGGGTAGTGACGCAGCCGGGGGAGACCGAAAGCGCCACCGAGTATTACGCGCAGGTGGATGTGCAGGTGGATGAAGCCACCGTCGGATGGATTGCGAGTTTTGCAGCGCGGGTGCGCGACGATGGTAGCTATTACCTGCTCAAGATCAAATCTTCCGGCGAGTGGCAGTTCGTAGTGAATACCACCGAAGGCGAAACCGTGCTGCGCGACTGGACACCGCATCCCGTGATTGTGGCGGATACGCGCACATTCCGCTTGGGGATGCTGGCGAACGGCGTGGATTTCGATTTCTTCTATGATGGCAAGCTGATCGGCAAAGTCACGGACGATACGTTGCCCCCCGGCGGGCGTATCGGCCTCGGCGTGGAAACTGCGCCCACACCGACCAGTCGCGTCGGAGTGAGCTTCGATGATCTGGTGGTAACAACACCTATCTGGATCAACGGGGATCGCATCATCCCATCGCAGTTGATGACCGGAACACCCGCGTTTCAGGCGCAGGAGCTTCAGAGGCGTGGCCTGATTCCGGCTGGCGGCGAAATGGCGTTGACTGTGACCGATAGTAGCGTGGAACTGCGTAACCCCGGTGTAAACCGCTTAGGGTTGGGACGCGGGTTGATGTTCAGCAATTTGGCGATGGGCGCGTCGGTGGCGTGGCAAGCAGCCTACGGCGGTCAAACGGGTTGTGGGCTGGTGGTGCGTGCGTTGGATGACACGGCCTACACGTTGGCCTATGTAGACCAGACCGGGGCGTTTGGTGCGTCGCGGCGCACGGATGATGTGTTCGCACCCGGTATCTTCGGGCAAACAGCCAATTTCACGGGGAATAGTCGTCATCTGCTGCTGATTGTGCGCGGTGATGTATTGCTGCTGTATGTGGATGGGCGCTATCAGGGGCGCATGGCTGATCTGGAACGGGATGGCAGTGTGGGCAATGCGGTGATCAATTTTGAGCCGATCAGCACCACTTGTCAGTTCAAAGATACATGGGTTTGGAATTGGCCTAGCTTTTAAGCACACTTGTCCTGAATGTATTTCCAGCGTGGGGATGACGGGGGAGTTGATGCAACCAATTGAGGCTGCCATCCTACGCACGGTGCTGTATGCTGATGTGTTCAATTTCCCGCTGACGACAGCCGAACTCCATCATTTCCTCATTCACGATCACCCCGTCGCGCTCACCGAAATCGAGTCCGCCTTGCGCGAGTCGTCTGCTCTCAAAACCCATCTGGAACAGCACGGCGCGTACTGGGTGATGACTGGGCGGCGCGACTTGCTGGCAATGCGTGAGGCACGGGAGGCGGCTTCGGAGCGGTTGTGGCCGCTGGCACAGCACTACAGCGTATGGTTGGCGCGGTTGCCGTTCGTGCGGATGGTGGCGCTGACCGGGGCGCTGTCGGTGCGGAATGCGGCGCATGGGGATGATGATCTGGACTACCTGTTGATTACGGCGGCGGGGCGGGTGTGGCTGGCGCGGGCGGGTGCAATTGCGCTGGTGCGTTTGGCGCGGCTGTGGGGCGCGCAGGTCTGCCCGAACTATGTCCTATCCGAAACGGCGCTGGTGCAGCATGGGCGGGACATCTTTCTCGCGCATGAGGTGGTGCAAATGGTTCCGCTGTTTGGTGAGGCGTATTACGGCGCTTTCCGGCAGGCGAACGGTTGGACGGCACAACAGATGCCGAATGCGCTCGGTGCGTTTTACGCCGAGGCCGATCAGCCGCTAGGTGGGGTCTGGGCGGCGGTCAAGCGGATGCTGGAATGGCTGTTAGCGGGGCGCGTGGGAGACTCTCTGGAACGGTGGGAGCAGCAGCGCAAACAGCGGCGTTTCGCCCGCGAGATGCAGACCCTGCATTCGGCGGCACAGTTGGATGCGGAACACGTGAAAGGGCATTTTAACGATCACGGGCATCCGGTTTTGCGCCGCTATGCCGAACGGCTGCGCGAGTTAGGCTTGGATGCCCACGTCGCATTAGAAAGGCAGACACAGCCATGATTCGCTTCGATCATGCGATTATTCTGGTGAAGGATTTGACAGCGGCTATGAGCGCTTTCCGGTCTATCGGCTTCACGGTGGAGTTTGGCGGCGTTCATGCCGACGGGCGGACGCACAACGCGCTGATCGTGTTTGCGGATGGCAGCTATCTGGAACTGTTAGCACCCACTGACCCGACGCTGCTGGCGAACGTGAACCCGAATGATCGCGGGAATTTCCTGTTCCTGTTTGCTGCGGGCGAAGGGTGGGGCGGCTATGCGCTGGCGGCGAATGATGTGGCGGCACAAGCCGTTGCAGCAACCGCGCAGGGTGTGATGCTGGAGGTGCGGCCTCCCGGTGGGCGGGCGCGTCCGGACGGGGTGGCGCTGCGCTGGCAGTCGGCTACCGTAGGCGGCAGTATGTCCCCGTTTCTGATACAGGACTTGACCCCGCGTCACCTGCGCGTGCAGACTGATCCGGTACAGGTGACTCATGCGAACCATGCTGCGGGGACGGCTGGTATGATGGTGACTGTTCCTGCGGGGCAGTTTGGTGCGGCGGTGACGCGCCTG
>CAIVEA010000657.1 GCA_903904765.1 uncultured Chloroflexota bacterium | reverse complement strand
TGACCCGCCGACTCGCATAGGGATGAACCTGAATTTTAGCTTCGGCGACGAACCCGATATGGAGTTTGAACCCGAAGAACTGCCCCAAGACCCCGGCGTGGGCGATATTAATGCTGTCTCCGCAGATGACCCCGTAGGCTTGTATTTCCGGCAGATGGCGCAAGAGCCGCTGCTGACCGCACAGGAAGAAATTGAACTCGCCCGCCGCATCGAAATCGGCAAGGAAGCACGGCGCTGTGCCAACCGCAGCGGTTCCCGCGAATTGTACGGCGTGGCGTGGGTCGGTCACATGGAACGCATGGTACAGGATGGGCAGTCAGCGCGTGAACATCTGGGACGCGCCAACACCCGCCTTGTGGTGAGCATCGCCAAGCGGTATATGGGACAAGGACTGCCCTTCCCCGATCTGATTCAGGAAGGCAACGTCGGCCTGATGCGTGCGGTAGATAAGTACGACTACAAGCGCGGCAACCGCTTCAGCACCTACGCAACTTGGTGGATCCGACAGGCCATCACCCGTGCGCTGGCGCAAAAGACCCGCACCATCCGCATTCCGCTGCACATGACCGAGCGCATCCGCCAGATGTACCGCACCGCGCAGCATCTGGAGCAATCGCTAGGGCGGCGGCCTTCGCCCGAAGAAATTGCGCTGGAAATGGACTTGCCCGCCGACAGCGTGCGCGGCATGATGGATGCCAGCCAGCACGCCATTGCACTCGAACGTCCGGTGGGCGACGACGGCGACAGCGAGTTTGGCGACTTTATCGAAGATCAGGAATCGCCCAGTCCGGTTGAAACCGCCACCCAACATCTGCTTCAGGAAACGATTGAAGAAGTGTTGAGCGAACTCACCCCGCGCCAAAGCCACATCCTGCGCCTACGCTTCGGGTTGGGCGGCGGCGAACCGCACACCCTCGAAGAAATCGCCAACAAATTCGGCCTCAGCCGCGAACGCATCCGCCAGTTGGAAAAGGAAGCTCTCCGCAGCTTGCGTCATCCCCGTCTGGCGCACAGCCTGCGCGACTATCTAGGCTAATCTATCCCGCCAAATCAAAAACCGGATCGCATGATCCGGTTTTTTTGTTGCCTGCGAACTACTTTGCCTGATCTAGGCGAAAGAATGGGTGCGGCTAATCAGGTTTTGCGCCCGCGCATAGGCCATCAACTCCTCGCGGAAGTTGGGATGCGCGATATTGATGAGCGCCTGCGCCCGTTCCGAAATCGAGCGCCCGAACAAATCCGCCACGCCAAACTCGGTGGCGACGAAGCGCACATCATTGCGCGAGGTGGTCACCCCTGAACCCGGTTTCAACTGCATGGTGATGCGGCTAATGGTGTCATTTTTCGCTGTACTGGGCAGTGCGATAAACGACATCCCACCTTTGCTGCGCGATGCGCCGCGCACGAAATCCACCTGCCCGCCCACGCCCGAATAGAACTTGGGGCCGATACTGTCGGCGCACACCTGTCCGGTCAAATCTACTTCCAGCGCCGAGTTGATGGATACCATGCGTTCGTTCTGCGAGATCACGAATGGATCATTCACATACTCGGTGGGACGGAACTCGAACACCGGATTGTCGTGGATGAAATCGTACAGTTCTTGCGTCCCCAGTGCGAAGCCAGCCACCACTTTACCCGGATGCAGCGTCTTAGCAGCATTGGTAATCACACCCATTTCGATCATCTGCATCACGCCGTTGGAGAATAATTCGGTGTGAATACCGAGGTTCTTGTGGTTGGTCAGGCGACGCAGTACCGCGTCGGGAATACCGCCGATGCCCATCTGAAGCGTGGCCGCATCCGGCACATATTCCGCGATGTAGCCTGCGATCTTGTCTTGCGTGGGCGAGGCGGGTTCCGGTTGCAATGTGGGCAGCTTGTAGTTCACTTCGATGAAGTAGTCAATCTGGTTGACATGGATGAAGCTGTCGCCGAGCGTGCGCGGCATATTCGGGTTTACTTCGGCGATCACCATGCCCGCGCTTTCAGCTGCGCTCTTGGTCACGCCCACTTCCACGCCATACGAGCAGTAGCCGTGCTCATCCGGCGGGCTGACGTGAATCACCGCCACATCCAGCACCAGCCGCCCGGAACGGAACAGCAGCGGAATTTCGTGCAGGAATACCGGCGTGAAATCCGCGTTACCCTCATTCACCGCCCCGCGAATTTTAGGGCTGATAAATAGCGTATTCACGCGGATATGATCGGCCATCTCCGGCTGAATGTAGTTGCCTGCACCCAGATCAAGCACCTGCACCAGTTCAACCGCCTTCAATTCTTGATACCGTTCTCACAACGCCTGTAGGAACTGCTGGGGCGTGGAACAATTTCCCGTCAAGAATACACGCTGCCCGGAAAGTACCTTGCCAGCGGCTTCCTGTGCGCTAATACGGCGTTGATGCCAGTTATTCATGCCTTATGCTCCAACCATCTGTAGCGTAATCGTATTCGAGTCTAATGAAAAGACTTTCCCTGCAATAGTGACGAATATCCCTACCCGCAAAGACATTCGATACTACAACAGTTCTTCTGACAACCCTACAATAAAGTTAAGTGACGCGCCATCGTGAAAGGAAACTATCATGTTGAAACATGTACTGGTACCGTTGGATGGCTCGAAGTTAGCCGAGGATGCGCTCAAACACGCGCTGGATTTACTCGGTTCCGGTGGCAAGATCACGTTGATTTCCGCTGTGGATGTGCCGGAAGTACCAATCTACGGTTATTATCCCCCCACCACCGTACCCGATTATGAATCCGCAAAGGATGATCTACTCCCACAGGCAAAAACCTATCTGCAAGGTATTGCCGCTGGACTGACCGACAAGGGTGTGACCATCGCCACCGAAGCCGAAGTGGGCGAACCAGCACACGTCATCACCGAATTCGCGCAGAAACTGCATGTGGATGCCATCGTCATGTCCACACACGGACGTTCAGGGCTGAGCCGCTGGTTGTTCGGAAGCGTCACCAATAAGGTACTCAGCGCCAAGCCGTGTCCGGTGTATGTTGTCCCCAGCCATCCGGCAGAACCACAATCGTAAGCAAAAACACAACGGGCAGCCACAGGGCTGCCCGTTTTTGATTCAGACATAGGTAGCGCACTATTCCGCTGATGATTCTTCCGGCGGCACACCCGTATCCGTGTTGGGCGGCACGAGTTCGCGGATGTTGTGCTTGACCGCATAAGCAGCTGCTTCGGCGCGGTTCGATGCGCCAATCTTCGCCAGCACGCTGCTGACATAATTACGCACTGTACCTTCGCCCAAATACAGCTTAATGGCGATCTGCCGATTGGTCAGGCCGTCCGCCACCAGCGCCAGTACCGCCATTTCCTGCGAAGTCAAGTTGGCAAAAGCAGCAGCATGTTGCGCCTCGTTCGCCTTCCGCATTTCGGCAAATACCGTCGCCGTCATCGCTGGATCGAGCATGCCTTCACCCCGGCTCACCCGTTCCACCGCCAGCACTAGCTCGTTATCCCCAATGCGCTTCAACACATACCCGGACGCGCCAGACTGGATGGCTGCGAACAGCAATTCATCTTCAGCATACGAGGTGAGCATAATCACCTTGCAACCGGGGACGCTCTCCACAATCTGGCGGCAAGCTTCGATGCCCGATACGCCCGGCATACGCACATCCAGCACTGCCACATCCGGTTGCGCTTCCTGCGCTTTTGTGACGGCTTCTTCACCTGTGCCGGCTTCCGCCACAACACGAAAACGCCCCTGCCGTTCGAGCAAAGCGCGCAATCCGGCACGAACGACAGAGTGGTCATCCGCGATGAGAATTCGTACCTGATTGGTCATATTTATCTACCAAGTGATGTATGCTGTATTGGGAATTTCACGCTACAATCTGAGCAACAGGAAACATATACAATAGAAACTACCCAATGAATAGTGATAACAATCACGAAAAAAAGAGTACAGGTATCATGTTGGAGCAGCTCAGAGAAATTGCTGCTGCCGTGATGTACGCCGCTGAAGGCCCAACGCTCCGCAATGTACTCGAACGAATCGCTCAAGTATCCAAAGATTTAGTGAAGGTTCGCTTCTCGGCGCTCGGCGTTCCTGATGGACAGGGTGGCCTGCGCTACTTTGAAGTGGCCGGCATGACCCCCGAACAACTGGCGCGGATGTCCCATCTACCCAGCGGGCAAGGTTTGCTGGGGGCGATCATGCGCGATCGCAAAAGCCTGCGTATTGAACGGATGCGGGACGACACGCGCTCGGCAGGCTTCTGCGACGCGCATCCGATTATGACCAGTCTGCTCGGCGTGCCTATCCAGATTGGCAAGCAGTTGTTCGGCATCCTGTACCTGTGTGACCGCGAGGACGGCCAGCCCTTCACGCAGGAAGACGAATGGGTAGTAGAAACGTTGGCGGGCTACGCGGCGCTGGCGATTGCCGGTTCCGAAATTCGGGAGCAGCAAAACCGCCTAACACTGATGGAAGAACGCGAACGCATCGGCATGGAATTACACGATGGCGTGATCCAATCGCTATACGCCATCGGGATGCATCTTGACCTGATGCGGATGAACGGCGGCGGAAGTGAGCCCGAACTGATGACCACCATCCATAGCTTGAACAATGTCATCGAGGACATTCGCCGCTACATCATGAACTTGCACAGCAGTGACTTGCACCAGAAAACGGTGTACGAACGTCTTCAAGACATGCTCAACCGCCTGCACACGCCCGAAAACCTGAACATCCAGTTGGAAGCCACCCACGACAAACCACTGTTCACGCCCGCCACCTTCGAGGCCATCTGCCAGATGGCGAACGAGGCCATAAGCAACGCCGTGCGCCATGCAGAGGCCACCTCGATCACCGTCTCCACCGAGGAGGAGAACAACTGGTTCGGGATTATCATCGCCGACAATGGCAAAGGCTTCGATGCCAGCACCATCGCCAGTCATAGTGGGTTGGGACTACGCAACCTGTATCAGCGTGCCAGCCTACACGGTGGGCAGGTCAGGGTGGATTCAGAACCGGGCAAAGGAACACGGGTTTCTATCCGCATCCCGATACGAATGGGCTAGTCGGTCAATTGCCGGGTTTGATCTTCCTGCGCCAACTCCAGCAGAAAAGCGGGGTTCGCCACTTCAAGTTGCGCCCGAACGCTGAGCAACAAATGTTCAAACAGTGCGGCGCGACGGGCGGGTAGATCGTACAAACCGGCATTAATCCACTCGCACAGTTTGCGTTCACGTTCGCGCAACCCGTCTTCGGCCTGCGTCGGATCGGCGGGGAACGGCACAGGCCGCCCCAGCACAAAATCCAAGCGTTGCCATGCCGCCTGCAATGGCTCTGTACCCGCTTCCAACTGCCGCAGCGCGATAGCAATCGCCTCTCCAGCGATGCGCGTTTCCTCCGCTAATCGTGCGTCCGCTTGAACGGCGGGTTGCACGCGCTCCTGTATATACAGTTGAACCGCAGCCAGCAGCTCTTCCAGCGTGGGACGGTCATACATCGTCATTCACCCCCTGCTCGGCGATCAGACGCAGCATTTCCAGTTGAAATTCCACCGATTGTCGCCCCAGACTCGCCAATTCCACACTCTGATCGTGACCGCTGAGATGCCGTCGCGACTGTGCCTGACACCAGATCGCCCAGCGTAAATTCCCGCACACCGACCAGAAGTTCACGGCTGCCACGTCCACTTTGCGCCCGCCAGCCGCCTCGTAAGCGCGGTAGAACGCCTCCGCCGAAGCCGCCAGCCCCGCGAAAACCTGCTGCCCTTTGTGGTAGCGCCAGTGTCGCAGGCTCACCCACGCCAGATCTTCGGCAGGATCGCCCACATGCGCGAACTCCCAATCAATGATGCCTTCCAGCCCCTGCGAACTGATGATGAAATTGCCGAGGCGGAAATCCCCGTGCAGCACCACCGGAACAGGACATACCGGAGCGCGTTTTTCCAGCCAGCGCAGCCCGAACTCGAAGGTCGGGTTATGTACGCCCAAGCGCAGAATGGCCGCCCGCATCTCCGCCAGCGCCTCCTGTGCGGGAGACAGGCTGGCGCGGGGGGCAGGCAGCACCGCCAGATCAGGATGAGCGCGATCCAGCGCATGAATGCGCGCCAACTGTTCGCCCAATTGCGCGGGCAAGTTCTTGCGGGCATCAGCCAGATCGTCGCGCTCCAGCACCTCACGCCCGATGGAAGACCCGCCCACATGATTCATCACCAGAAACGGTGCATTGAGGATGCACGGTTCGACGCAGTAGAAACGCGGCGAGGGTACTTTTACCCCACCCGCAGCGGCAACGCGCATCACCGCGAACTCATGATCGCGGAACAATGCCTTATCCGCATAGGTGGTCGCCAGATCGCGGCGCAGCACCAGCGTTTGGGCAGCGCTGTCGGGCGGTTTCACCTCCACCAGCCAGCTTTCGCGGGATGTCCCCCCCGCGAGGCGTTCCAAGCGCGTCACATCGGCATCCGGCAATTCGAGGACAGCTTCCAGATATTCGGTCAATCGCTGACGAAAATCGGCGTTCACAGCGCCCCTCTTGGCAAGAATAAATATGGTTATGATTCTAGTCCGATTTCGGAAATTCGCCCGTGTTGGGTACACTCTCCCTGAACTGCGCGGCTTGAAAAAGAGAAATGAGGCCATCATGGATTTTGCCATCCCCGCGCCGATACAGGAACTCACCCGCCAGATACGCGACTTCATTGACCGCGAAGTCATCCCGCTGGAGACAACCACCAGCACGCGCACGCAAGGAATCCCCGCCGATCTGCTGCAAGCTCTACGCGCCAAAGCTAAACTCGCTGGCATCTTCGGCCCGCAGATTCCGCATGAATATGGCGGCTTGGGACTCGGCCTTCAGGACATCGTGCCGCTATTTGAAGCGGCAGGGCGCAGCCTACTAGGGCCGCTGGCGCTCAACTGCTCCGCGCCAGATGAGGGCAACCTGCACCTGCTACACCTGCACGCCAACGAGGAACAGCGCGAACGCTATCTGCGCCCGCTAGCGGCTGGCGAGATTCGCTCGGCTTTCGCTATGACCGAACCACCGCCCGGCGCAGGTTCTGACCCGACTATGCTGCAAACGAAGGCCGTGCGCGATGGCACACACTGGATCATCAACGGTCACAAATGGTTCGCCACCGGGGCGGACGGCGCATCGTTCCTGCTCATCATGGCTCTCACCAACCCGGATGTTCCCGTACACAAGGGGTCTACCATTTTCCTCGCCCCCATCGAGACAGCAGGAATCGAACTCAAGCGCAGCGTCCCCATCATGGGCGGACATGACGATTTAGGCGGGCATGGCGAACTGTTCTTCCGCGATCTGCGCCTCCCCGACAGTGCTATCCTCGGTGACGAGGGGAATGGTTTCGCGCTCACGCAGCAGCGGTTGGGGCCTGCCCGCCTCACCCACTGCATGCGCTGGACGGGGATCGCACAGCGGGCGCTGGAAATCGCCGCGCAATACGCTGGAGAACGCCAAGCCTTCAAGAGCAAGCTGGCGGGGCATGAGGCTGTCCAGTGGATGCTGGCAGACTCGGCCATCGAACTACATGCCGGACGGCTGATGATGCAGCAGGCAGCGTGGTTGCTCGATCACGGCAACGATGCGCGGCAGGAAACCTCGATGTGCAAAACTTTCGTCGCCGAAACCGTCAACCGTGTACTCGATCGCGCCATTCAGATTTGCGGCGCGACAGGCATCTCGCGGGATTTACCTCTCAGCCGCTGGTTCGAGGCAGCGCGAGCCTTCCGCATCTACGATGGCCCGTCCGAAGTTCACCGCATGGTGGTGGCGCGGCATATTGTCAAAACTTATTCCAAACCCTGAGTGACTCAAAGGTATTCATCATGACACGAGCAAGAGCTAGAGATTTAGGTGCGACCATCGGTGTGCTGCCAGTGGGCACATATAACGCGATCACCGACGTGCCGGGGGTTCGCGTGGGACACAGCACCATCATCGCCGACACCCCCCGCGTAGCACGCACCGGCGTGACCGTGATCTTCCCCCGCGCCGAACCCATCTGGGAATACCACACCCCCGCCGGGTTCCATGTTCTGAACGGCAACGGAGATTTCACCGGCACGCACTGGATCGAGGAATCCGGCCTGCTCACCTCGCTAATCGCCATCACCAACACGCATCAGGTGGGCATGGTGCGCGACGAAATCGTGCGCTATAGCGTAGAAAACGGGGTGCGCGAATGGGTGATGCCGCTGGTGGGCGAAACCTATGACGGCTGGCTGAACGACATCAGCGCCTTTCATGTGCAACCGCACCACGTCCGCGAGGCCATCGCCAATGCCAGCAGCGGCGCTGTGCCGGAAGGCAACGTAGGCGGCGGCACAGGCATGATCTGTTACGATTTCAAAGGAGGAATTGGCACATCCTCACGCATCGCCAGCACGTCCAACGGGGACTATGTGGTGGGGGCGCTGGTACAGGCCAATCATGGAGATCGGCATTTGCTACGGGCGGACGGCGTATCCATCGGGCGTGCCATCCCTTACGAACATACACCTTCGGCATGGGACGAGCCGCAGCGCCCCGGCTCGATCATTGTGATTATCGCCACCAACGCGCCCCTCATCCCCACGCAATGCAAACGGTTGGCGCAGCGGGCGACCATCGGCCTCGCTCGTTCGGGCGGCAACGGTCACAACGGCAGCGGGGATTTGTTTCTCGCCTTCGCTACGGGCAATCATGTCCCCGCACACGGGTCAGACATGTGCCACCTAACGATGCTGCCGCACCGCCAGATGGACTACCTGTTTGATGCCGCCGCCGAAGCGGTGGAAGAAGCCATCATCAACGCCATGACCGCCGCCGAAACGACTGTCGGCTATAACGGGCGCACAGCTCCGGCGCTGCCGCTGGATCGCTTTCAAGAACTTATGCGGCGATAGAACACAAAACCCTCATCCCCCGCCCCCTTCTCGCTCATGGCGAAGGGGAGAAACACCCAAATTACATACCTTTTAATTCCCTCTCACTGAGGGAGAGGAATAAAAGGTGAGGGCAGATTAGGCATCCAGCAGCAGGCGTGCGTTCAGCCCCCACGCCAGATACAGAGCGCGGAAAAACGCCTTGAACTGGGTGATTGAAGCATCATCATCCGGTTCAGCGTGGAGCAAAAAGGGATACTGCTCAAAAGCATCGTCCGGCGATTTGGACAGACGCATGATTTCGTCCGCATGCATATCGCGCTGAATCGCTTTGAATAGCAGCAGCAACACCGACGCATACGACGGGCGCAGATGACCGGAAAGGAACAGCAGTTCAAACACCATGTTGGTGTTGGCGGCAAATTCGCCCAAGCGCCGCGCCAGCACGCCCTGTTCACTGAAGTAAGGCATCCCCGCGCCGCGCATCGGATTCACCGCTGAGCCGTCGTGCTTCATCTCCTCGACAGCCTGCTTGAGCAGCAACCAGATTAAGGTCTCATCGGTGGAGGGCAACTGCCCCAGCAGCCATATTTCGGCCTTGCCGGAGATCGGGTACTCAATCTGCCCGAAGCACCCGAACGGCTGACCGCTGTGGTTGGCAGGGCAACCCTGACAGTACGGTTCCAACGGCTTGAGCGCAGCCGCCTCGTCCAGCAGGTCTTTGACCATGATGACCTGCGTTTCCTCGTCACCCTCCAGCGTTTTCCGCGCCATCTCAAACCCGATTTCCTCCACCGGACGTAGATCGCCCGATTTACGGAACAGGTCAATTACCGCATGGGCGCGTTGGCGGCCTTTCACCCGATCCACCACGCCTTCCGGGGTCAACATCTGTTTGGGATAGCACCCGTATTCAACCAGAAAATCAATCGCCACACGCACCGCACTTTCTACTGCTCGACGGGAAAATCGCCGCGCATTATAGCATACGCCTACACGCGGAAACTCCAGCGGCGCATGAACGTTTGCTCCGCCGTGATCGTCACTACATTGAAACCCGATTCCGGGAACTCGCCCCGTACTGTCTGCCATGAGTCCGGCCACGCCTGAAACGCCACCCAAGGACTCGGCGCACTCGCATACAAGATTCCATCGCGCACCGTCGTCAAGCTTTGATGCACATGCCCGTAGAATACGCCGCGCAGCCTGCCGCGTAGGGGCAGCAGTGCCTGATGCAAATCATCCCCGTTGGTCGTCCGCATATAGTCGTCCAACCATGCAGAACCCGCCGCAAGGATATTATGATGCACCCCCACCCACAATGGACGCGGATCAGCCGGGTCACAGGTCTGTGCCAGCCACACCAGTTGATCGGCAGTGATGAAACCACCCGGAGGAACAGCAGGGCCGGTGCTATCCAGCACCACGCCCTGCACACCACCCCGATTCACCTCGTGGCAAAACGGCTGTTTCGGTTCTTCACGCCGCAACAGCACCCGCTGAAGCGCCGCCGAATCGTCATGATTGCCCGTCGCATAGTACACCGGAAACGGAATGCGGCGCAGGATGTCGCGGGCGGTATCATAAGCCGCTGCCACCGGATCATAAACCACGTCTCCCGTGTGCAGCACAAAATCCGGCTCGAACGGCAGCCGCAATAGTTCGCGCACAAGGGCTTCGGCAGCGGCATTCGCAGCCGGAACATGACCAGCAACACCATAAGCCGGGTCAGGGCTGATGTGGGTATCGCTGATATGAACGAAGGTGAGCAGTGCAGGATTCATGCAGATGACTTCCTCCGGTGAATAGGCAAAGAGTACAATGGGCAGCGTTCAATAAGGCTGATTATAATAGCGATTATGCGGCGACTATACGCGATCTACTTCCTGCTTTTGTGGCTCACCGCCTGTTCCGGCGCACCCGCACCCGAATCGGTCAGTGGGTTGCCCACGCTGGCTGAACTGCCCACACTGGCGGCTTCGGCGACGGCTGTTCCGATCACGCCCAGCGCCACCCTGACGGCCACGCTCACCGTAACAGCCAGCGACACGCCCACCACAACCATCACGGTCACACCGAGCGCCACTATCACGGACACGCCAACGGCAACCGCCACGATCACGCCCACCATCACCGATACCCCGCCGCCCACAGCGGATAACGAAGGACTAGCGGCACTGGCGGCGCTGGCGGCACAGGCCACCATTCTGCCCCCCGCCCTGCTGCCGACGCTGCCCCCCACCGCCATTCCCACCACGATCACCGTGATCTGCGCCGCGCCCGCCAGCGGCGGTTTCGGACTGATCGTCAGCAGCGACCCCGCGCTGAACACGGCGCTCGGTTGCCCGCTGGGCGGCGCGCTTTCCGGCAGCAGCGCGATTCAGAGCTTCGAGCGCGGCGAAATGATCTGGGTACAGGGGCCGCCCGCCAGCATCTACGTGCTAACCAACACCGGGCGCTACCTGCGCTACGATGACACCTTCAACGCCGCAATTGACCCCGCCAGCGGCGGCGAAGTGCCACCTGCCAACCTGCGCGAACCCGTGCGCGGCTTCGGCAAAGTGTGGCGCACCTACCCCGATGTACGGACAGCATTAGGCTGGGCACTGAATGACGAAAACGGTGGCAGCACCATCGAGCAGGCTTTTGAGCGCGGACGCATCATCTACCTCGCACAGCGCGGGACGATGCTCATCCTGATTCAAGATGCCGGCAGTTTAACGGGCGGCACATGGCGCTGGTCAGCAGGAGTGCCTTAAACGGGCAGCGGCGGCCCTTGTAGGCCGTACTGCTCCAGCTCTTGCAGCAGGTTACGCAGGCTGTAGGTCGGCTCATAGCCCAACCAGCGGCGCGTTTCGCTCAAATCATAGCGCGTGGGGCGCACCGCAGGGTCTAGCCCGTGTTGCAGCGCCAGTGCCTCGTAAGGGGCGTAGTATTTGCGGAAGGTCGAACCTGCGCCGTCCGCATCCCACGCGGCGAGATCAGCTTCGGTATACTCATAAGCGCCATCCAGCGGCAGCACC
>CAIVEA010000656.1 GCA_903904765.1 uncultured Chloroflexota bacterium | reverse complement strand
TGTGCGGCAAAAAGGTCACATGAATACATAATGAATCATGTCGTGCTAGGCTCATTCGCATCTGACGAATGGCTTCCAAAAACGGTAGCCCCTCAATATCGCCTACCGTACCACCCACTTCCACCAGTACCACATCGGCATTACTCTCTTTACCGACCATGGCTATTCGGCGCTTGATCTCGTTAGTGATATGCGGCACAACTTGAATCGTACCACCCAGATAATCGCCGCGACGTTCCTTATCAATCACATAGCTGTAGACCTGCCCCGCCGTCACATTGCAAGTACGGTTCAGGTTTTCATCAATAAACCGTTCATAATGCCCCAGATCAAGATCAGTCTCCGCCCCATCCGCTGTCACGAAAACTTCACCATGCTGGTAAGGACTCATCGTACCGGGGTCAACATTCAGATACGGATCAAGTTTCTGAATGGCGACCTTCAAACCGCGAGCCTTCAAAATGCGTCCGACGGCAGCCGCCGTAACGCCCTTCCCAACCGAACTCACAACGCCACCGGTACAGAATATATACTTGGGTTTAGGCACGGTGAGATGCTCCTTTCCAATAAAAACGGCGGCGGGGAAGACCCTATCCCCGCCGACGGGTATGACAGACCGATTCACAAATAGCGGGCAAACGAGAGCTAGACGAGCTTCTCCAGATCATCCGCAGCACGTCGCATATCGAGGAAAATCAAGCCCAGCTTGGCTTGTTCGCGGACGAGCGTGGTCAAAACCGCTTCATCACCAACCGACATCAGGATGACGTACCCTTTCTCACCCTTGATGTACACCTGATCGAGGCTACCACGCCCCAACTCAGTAGAAATGCGCTCGCCCAGCGAGAGCATTGCGGCAGACATAGCCGAAACGCGGTCTTCTTCTATGCCCGCAGGCAAAGACGAAGCCATGATGAGACCGTCCACACTGACGACAGCCGAGGCTTCGATCTCCGGCGTTGTAGCCTGAAGGTCTCGCAGGCGGTCAACCATCAACTCGGTACGCGATTTCGCCATGAAAGACGCTCCTCTCAAAAAGCCCGGATGACCATTACCGGGTGAAAATGTTCCTCAAATACCGATTCAGCACTCACGAACATTCTACACCGAAACGCCATGCGGCGGTTATATGAATGTTCATCAATGATAGCGCAGCAGAATCACCAAATCTGCCTTTTAATTATACCTGACGCGATTCAATCGGCAAGTCACTGAACGCCCCACGCACACCCTGCTTAGACGGATAAAGACTGGTCACATCAGCAGGATAGGCTATACTGGAAACCATCTTTCGCACGCTTAGTCCGAACATAAAGCAGGTGCTATGCCCGATTATCCACAGGATACACGACAAACACCCCGCCCGAATAGTCAGGTTGCCATCGCTCAAAATGTCGCCGAGCGCATCGCCCAGACCGTCGGACAGGTCATCATCGGCAAACGCAACGAAGTTCGCTTAGCTGTCCTCGGCCTGCTCTGCAAGGGTCACATCCTCATTGAAGACATTCCCGGCGTAGGCAAAACCATGCTGGCGAAGGCGCTGGCACGCGCCATCGGTTGCACCTTCAGC
>CAIVEA010000655.1 GCA_903904765.1 uncultured Chloroflexota bacterium | reverse complement strand
TTCATGACCGCGCCCATGATGCCGATGCCCTTCACCCCGAAGCGGCGGCGCATCCGCCACGCCACCCGCACATACGCGGGCATTCGCACCAGCAGCAACCCCAGTGTATGCAGCAGCAGCGAGGGCGGTAGCGGCGGCATGGTGCGGGGTGTCAGCGCCAGCGTGGTGATGGAGGCAGCAGCAGGTAGGCCGAGCTTGACTACCGCCTGCCGCGCCCAACCGCACAATGAGTCGTAGATCACATAATCCGGCTGTTCGCGCTTCAGCAAATCTAGCACGAACGGCATAAGTTGTTCGCTCAAACGCACCAGCGCCAGCGCGTTATCAATCACGCTACCGCCCTGCGTCGCCCCGAACAGCGTCAGGCGCTCCTCGTCCAGCGGGTAGGCGGTGAAGCGCACATCCAGCCCCGCATACTGCGGGCGCATCCGTTCGGTATTGACCACCAGTACATCCTCGCCCCGCGCCCGCAATTCACGCAGTACGCCCAGCGTGGGGTTGATGTGTCCGGTGGCGGGAATATTGAAGAAAATAGTTCTGGACATCCGACGCTCCTTCACTCATGCCATTCAGCCTACTCAAAGAAACGCCCGCGCACAATGCATGGTTGCCACCTCTGCTCGGAATCGGGGGGAGTAACCCTCATCCCCCGCCCCCTTCTCCCTCATGGCGAAGGGGTGCAAGAAGGGGATGGGGTGCATTGTCTGGAAGTCCCTCGCTCTGAGGGTTGAGGGATTTCAGGGTGAGAGGTACAGCGCGGTTGCCGCCTCTGTTCGGAATCGCGCTTTCATCGGTACAATCAACCGCATTCAGTCACACAAACGACGAGAAGGAAAAACACGCATGTTCAAATTGCTACGGGAGCGAATCGGTGCGGCGCAAGGAGCCGTCCCTTGGGGAATTGGCGCGGTGCTGGGGGCGCTGGTCGCGGCGTTCGCGGCGGTCATGATCGGCACGACGGCGGCATTGGGGCTGCTGGGCGAAACGGATGCGGCCTCGCTGGTTGGTTGGTCGCTGGCCGCCGCGCTCACCCTGTTGTTCATCCACTTCACCTATCGCAAACCCGCGCAAAAAGCCGCGCTGCAACTGGGTACGCTGCGGGCGGGGGCGTTTCTGTCGCAGGATACGCTGCTCCTGCTGCTCATTGGCGTGGGGCTGGCAGTCACGCTGGACATCATTTCCGGGCGCATCACGGGGAAGTTCTTGCCCGAACCAGAACTCATCCAAACCTACACCACATCCCTGTATACCGGGCAGGGGATTCCGGTTCTCACATGGCTGCTGGCGCTGCTGTTCATGGTGATCTTGCAACCGCTGGCAGAGGAACTGCTGTTCCGGGGGCTGGCGCTGCCCGCGCTGCGCCGGATGCTGGGCGCGTGGCCGGGGTATCTGCTGTCGGCGGTGCTGTACGGGCTGTTTCACCTGCTCGTGTACCCGCAGGCATTAGAAGGCTTCCCGGCGCTGTGGTACGGCTGTCTGTCGGTAATGGTGGCGGGGCTGGTGTTCGGTGCGGTGCGCCTGTACAACGACTCGACCCGCGCTGCCGTGCTGGTACACGCGGCCTTCGGGCTGTTCGCGCTGGTCAAGCTGCTCACGCTGCTGGGCTAGGGGCACAACCCTCACCCTACAACTCCGAATTTTCGCCTTCGTAGGGGCTGGCTACTGTGCCATCTCGCCTTTTAATGCGGGCGGGGGATGAGGGTCGCTCAGTTCTGGTCTGTGCCGAGAATTGCCACCATCAGATCATCCAGCGTGATGTCCTCCGCCAGCAGTTTTGCATTCTCGATCACACGGGGACTCAACTGCGCTTGGAGTTCCTGAAACAGGTTTTCGGCGCGGGCGCGTGTGCCTTCGCGCATCGGGTAGCGCAGTGTAATCGTCAGAATCTCGACGGCGCGTTCTTTCTCGCCCTTTTGCACCATCAACTCCGCCATTTTAGAAAGCGTATCCATCACCATAAGCAACGCCTCGTTTTTCATGGCGATCTTGAGGGTCTTATGAAACCGATCCATCGCGTTTTGGTATGACATCATATAACCCGTAACCTGCAAGCCAAATGATTACAGCATGTGGTTGCAGTATAGCATATTTTGTGGACGTTACAGCCACCTTACAACAGGAATTTCGGATATTTTTGAGAATTTCAGTGAATCACGGATTGAGGTGAAACGAACACGGAAACCGCCAACGGGGGCGGATAGAAGCGTTCAACGGCACGCACGAGTAACTTGCGAAAGCTGGCAAAACGCAGCAGCGTTGGAATGAGCTTATGCCGTCCCTTGCCGGGACGACGGGTGAACAACCAACGTGCCAGTACCTAAACATTCTGCATCAGCAGCCTCAAACCCAAGAAAAAAAGCGCAGTGCCGGGTTGCGCGAGTTGGTCAGGACTTTCACTTGGCGCAGCAGGCTTTATCTCGATGTTAGGCGACTTTCGATCTCTGGCTTAGATACAAATCTTCCAATAGCTGAGGTATCGCCTTTATCTCGTTACTTTTCTCATCAACTTTGCGCTGTCCCAAGACGATCCCACTGCGATGCGCCCACGCACTCACCAGATGCAATGCCCGTAAAACTGCTCCGCGCACACGCTTCCCGTCAATGGCGATAACTTGCCCCGATTCAACGTGAAAGGTCGCTTCTACCCATTTCCGAAATCGTGTCTCAAAAATCTCTGCTGGTGGGCGAAAAACCCGCCTAACCCACCGATTCGGAGTAGAATCAACAAACCATAAAGCAT
>CAIVEA010000654.1 GCA_903904765.1 uncultured Chloroflexota bacterium | reverse complement strand
GGTCGAAGGTCAGCCCCGCCTCGCGGAAGGTACTGGTCAGCCCGCTGGCGAAGTCGTAGCGCAGGATGGTGGGCGGGTACAGGAAGGACTCGAAGCGCACAAACATCTCGCTATCGGCCTGCCGCCCCGACAAGCCCATGATCGAACCGATGGCGGGCAGCGGCAGATCGCGCATATAGCCGCCATCCAGCGTGTACAGGGCAATACGGTGTGCGCCGTCATGCGCGTACAGCGCCGCGATATGCCCGCCCACCAGCGCCGCCGCTTCCAGCGCGTCCGCCTGCTGCGGCACGATGATGCGCCGTTCGGTGGGGTTGTTCAGGTCGAGCGCCACAATCTGGCTGCGTTCCGCGTTGCGGTCAGTCAGCAGGTAGACGGTGCTGCCCACGCTGCCGATGGGATGCTGACTCACGCCGGCATCATCCAGCAGTCGCACGAAGTCCCCGCCCACCTCGGCGCGGTAGTACAGGCGATTCTTGTTGCTGGCTGCGTTCCATACCACCAGCCACAGGTACGCGCCATCGTCCGAGACCTCCGGGCTGAAGCCGAAGTCCGGCGCATCCGGGCGTTCATACACCAGCGTGTCCGCCGCCTGATCGCTGCCGACGCGGTGGAAATATACCTTGTTGTTGTAGTACAGGTCGCTATCCGGCACCGTTCCCGGTTGCGGGTAACGGTTGTAGTAGAAGCCGCTGCTGTCGTGCTTCCACGCGATTGCCGAGAAACGACACCAACGCAGCACTTCCGGTAGGTCGCGTCCGCTGTCCACTTCGCGCACGCGGATTTCCTGCAAATCGCTGCCGCCGCTGGCACAGGCATAGGCCACCATCTGCCCATCTTCGCTCAGGACGACATTGACCATCGCCACAGTGCCATCGTCGCTGAGGGTGTTCGGGTCAATCAGCACCCGCGCTTCGCCCGTCAAGCCTTCTTGTACATACAGCACCGCCTGATTTTGCAGGCCATCGTTGCGCGTGAAGAAGTAGCGCGTCCCACGCCGCACCGGAACGGTGTAGCGGGTGAAGTGCCACAGCGCCTTCAGCCGTTCGATGGTTTCGGCGCGTCCCGCTTGCCCGTGCAGGTGTGATTCGGTCAGCGCGGCCTGCGCTTCCAACCACGTCCGCAGTTCGCCAGTGTCGGGGGATTCCATCCAGCGGTACGGGTCGGGGACGGTTGTGCCATGAAACGAATCAACGGTATCGTCGCGGCGGGCGGGCGGGTAGGTGTAAGCGGGCATGTTCCAATAATCCTTTGGTGTATTCGGCGTATTTAGGACGATTTGACTTCCGGCAGCACTTTGCCGGGGTTGAGGATGCCATTCGGGTCTAGCGACTGTTTGACGGTACGCATTACATCCAGCGCGGGGCCGTGTTCAGCGGCCATGTACTTCATCTTGCCGATGCCTACGCCGTGTTCGCCAGTGGCTGTGCCGCCCAGTTCAATCGCCTTCATCACGACTTTGCCGTTGGTCGCCATCACCTTCTGATATTCGGCCTCGTCACTGAAGGGGAACTCGACATGGATGTTGCCATCCCCGGCATGACCGATCATGTAGGTTTTCACGCCGTCTGCCGTCCGCAGATCTTCCACGAAGCCGATCAGTTCGGGGTAGGCGCTCACCGGAACGGATACATCATTGATGAAGAATTTCTTGTCCGGGTGCAACCGTTTCATGATCTCCAGCGAATGGTGCCGCGCCGTCCACAACTGCTTGCGTTCGGCGTTGTCGGTGGTCGAACGGAACGAGAGTGCGCCCATCTCCTTGCAAATTTCCTTGACCATCGTCAGGCCGGCTTCTAGCGCCTCCGGTTGTGCGGCATGGAATTCCATGAACAGGGTGGGGCGTTCTTCGAGGTCAACGCCATCCGATGTACTCAGCATTTTGCAGTGCGCCGCATCAATAAATTCCAGTGCGGCGGGGTCTAAGCCGCTGCCGCGCACCGCCACCACCGTTTCCACCGCCGCCTGTACCGAGTTGAAGGTCGCCAGCGCCGCGCTCATCAGCGTGGGGATGGGGACGAGTTTGAGCGTGGCCTCGGTGATGATGCCAAGTGTGCCTTCGCTGCCCACGAACAGGTGTAGCAGGTCGTAGCCCGCTGATTGCTTGACCGAGCGCGACCCGACGGTAATGAGGCGACCATCTGCCAGCGCCACCTGCATCCGCAGCACATTGTCTTTGCTCGCGCCGTATTTCACGGTGCGGATGCCCGCCGCGTTGTTCGCCAGCATCCCGCCAACGGTGGCATTCGCGCCCGGATCGGGCGGGAAGAACAGGCCGTAACGCGCCAGCTGTGCGTTCAAATCCTTATGCCCAATGCCCGGTTGTACCGTCACCTGAAAATCATCGGCATGCACTTCTACAATCTGATTCATGCGCTCGAACGACATCAGGATGCCGCCGAAAATCGGGATCGAGTTGCCTTCCAGCCCCGTGCCTACGCCCCATGCCGTGACCGGAATCCGTGCCTCGTTCGCCAGTTGCAGCGCGGCGGCCACTTGATCGGCACTGGTCGGCCACACCACCACCTCTGCGGGGACGGCATGGTGGAACGATTGATCGCGGGCATGCAGGTCAATATCGGCCTGTGTAGTGCTGATATTCTCTGCGCCGAAGATCGCAGTCAGGCGGGTGATGATTTCGGGGGTGACAGGTTGAAATACGGGAAGCATAGAGTCCATTCCTGATGGTCATGAACGATGAACGGTGAAGTCCACAGTATAACGCATGTCACAGGGCAAGGTTGAGGGGTTGGTCTATGTGTTTTCCAAAGAGATGACTACAACTTTTATTGCGAATCATGCTATTGTGGAGGAGTTGTACAGGGGATACCCATCGGAAAGGGTGGCCGTATGGCAGCGCGTTTTCGGCGGATGCAGCCGGTTGAACGGCTGGGTTTGTTCTTGCTCACGCTGGCATTGGGGGTGACGGTTGCAGGTGCGATCAGCGTACACTCCGGTCTGGATATTTTCGGCTTTGCGCGGGCAGTATTCAACGATTTCTACTCCAACTTGAGTACCGAACTCACCAGCATCGCAGTTACTATTCTCATCATTGACCGGATGCACCAGCACCACGACGACGAACGCGAACATGAACGCCTTGTGTTGCAGATGGGCAGCCCGGACAAGAGCTTTGCCATCGAAGCCGTGCGGCTATTGTCCGCGCAGGGCTGGTTGCATAATGGCGGGCTGGTGGGCGCACACCTCAGCCACGCCAATCTGGAGAGTGCCGATTTGCACCGCGTGAACTTGCAGGAAGCGCGGTTGAGTATGGCGAACCTCCGCCACACCTTGCTGAACGAGAGCAATTTGCATGACGCGAATTTGCAGGGCGCGAATCTGGAGGAGGCGGTACTGGTGGGGGCGGATTTGCGCGGCGCAAACCTGAACGATGCCAATTTGCAGGGGGCGCGGCTGACCGATGCCACCCGCTTTGACACGCAAACCGTGCTGCCCGATCTCACCTACTGGTCGCCGGGGACGGATATGCACCGTTTCACGGATGCCGATCATGCCGAGTTCTGGCGTTCGCATCATCCGCATTCTCCGGCTTATGCTGTTCCTCATTTTGACGGAGCGTAGTCACGATGTTCAAAAAGCTCTTTGGGGGTGCATCCAAAACCCTGCTCATTCAGCAGATGAGCAGCGCGGATAACCGATTGGCGCTGAAGGCCGTCGAGAGTCTGCGATCACATGGCTGGTTTCGGGATGGTTCGCTGCGCGGTATCCGGCTGGAAGGCGCGAATTTGCGCGGCGCAGCATTGGCGATGGCTGATCTGGAAGGCGCGCAACTTGTTCAGGTGAATCTAGAACGCGCCTATTTGGGCAAAACGATCCTGCGGAAAGCGCAGTTGCATCGCACATTCCTGACAGATGCTAATTTGCGCGAGGTCATCCTGAGTGGGGCGGATCTGCACGAGTCCGATTTGCAGCGGGCGTATCTGGCGCAAGCGCGATTGGATAGCGCACATCTGACCGATGCCGATTTGCGCGGTGCAAATCTGTGGCAGGCCGACCTGCGCGGCGCGATTTTGCGCGGGGCGCGGTTGGCGGGGGCGCTGCTGTTTGAAACGCGCTTTGACGAGCGCACGCTGTTGCCAGATGGCGAACACTGGTCGCCGCAGCGCGATCTGGGGCAGTTCATTGACCCGCAGCACCCGCAGTTTGTGGATTGAGAGGCGCACAGATGTCGGCTGGTCAACTCTGGAAAGTGGTACTGGCGGTGTTGTTCCCGCCTTTTGCGGTGGCAGAGCAGGGCTGCGGGGTGATGCTGCTGGTCGGTGTGCTGACGCTGATGGGCTGGTTTCCCGGCATGATTGTGGCGCTGCTGATCGTCCTATTGGGCAAGCCACCGCTGCCGTCTGCGTCCGAAACACGCGCTTTCTCGGTGGGCAATCGGCGCTTCGTGCAGATTCCCAATGTAGAGTCAAGCGAGACGGTGCGGGTGGAACGCCGCCGTGTGGTGCAAATGCCGGACGAGCAGGCTGATGTTGTTGTTGATGTGCCGGAGAAACCGAAGCGCGATGCCCGTTATATCCGGTTGGCAGATGGTGAAATGGCCGAAGTGGTGGATGACGACGGCGCTCCGCTGGAAAAGCCGAAACGCCGTCCACGTCAGGGTTAGTTTAGTTCTTGCCGCGCAACCGCCGCCGCCAGCGACGGAAGGCAAGTCCGATAGTTCCGGTAGGCAGCACCAGCGCCCACCAGC
>CAIVEA010000653.1 GCA_903904765.1 uncultured Chloroflexota bacterium | reverse complement strand
TCACGATGGTGCGGCAGATGGCGGCGCGGGGTGGCGAGGCGGCGGCGCTGTCGGCACGGTTGCTGGCCGCGTTCGATGCGGGGCGGATTCGAGTGATTCCGAACGGGTTCTGGAATAGCAGTTTGCCGCTGTCGGCGCTGCATGAGGTGTTCTCACATGCGGCGCTGGTGATTCTCAAGGGGGATTTGAACTATCGCCGCATGGTGGGCGATATGCTGTATCCGGTGACGACCCCGCTGCGGGATGTAGTGACGTTCATGCCCGCGCCGCTGCTGGCGATGCGGACGCTCAAGAGCGAATTGCTGGTGGGGCTGAAAGATGGCGTTGCGGAGACACTGGTGGCGGAAGACCCGAAGTGGCAGACCAACGGCAAGCGCGGCGTGATTCAGTTCCGCGCCTGATTAGAAACCATCTGCGATGAGCATTTCGGCGGCGACTTTGCCAGAGAGCGTGACCATCGGCACACCGCCGCCGGGGTGAGTTGTCCCGCCTGCGAAGTACAGGCCGCGCACATCGGCGGCACGGTTGTGGGGACGGCGAAAGGCGGCGAAGGGGTTGTTAGAGGATGCGCCGTACAGTGCGCCGCGCTGCGCTCCTGTCATCTGCTGCAAGTCCAGCGGGGTGAGTATGCGTTCAGTGCGGATGCGGGAGCGCACATCTAAGCCGAAGGTTGCCATCCGTTCGAGAATCTGATCGCGGTAACGGCGGGCGTGTTGCTCCCAGTTGAAGCGATCATCGAGGGCGGGGGCGTTGACCAGCACGAACCAATTCTCGCAGCCTGCGGGTGCGTCGGCGGTGTCAGTTTTGCTGGTGATGGCGAGATAGATGGTGGGGTCGTCCGGCGGCTGACCGTGCCGGAAGATGGACTCGAACTCCCGACGATAGTGCGATGAGAAGAAAATATTGTGGTGCGCTAACTGTGCGTGCTGACCTTCTACGCCCAGCAGCAAAATGAAACCGGAGCATGAAGGTTCTGCCTGCGCTAATTGGTGTGCGCGGCGCTGATGGGCGGGTGCGGAGAGCAGGCGTTCGTAGACCGTTGCTACATCTACATTGGCGATGACGGCAGCTGCGGGGCGCACCGTGCCATCGGCTAGTTCGACGGCCTGTGCGCCATGTTCACCGATGACAATGCGGCGAACGGGCTGGTTGAGATGAATGGGGATGCCGAGTTCATCTGCCAATTTGCCGAGCGCACGGGCAATCGCGTAAATGCCGCCGCGTGGATACCACACACCCCCGTTTAATTCGACATGGGCGATCACATTGAGGGTGGCCGGGGCGCGATAGGGACTTGCGCCGACGTAGGTGGCGAAGCGCCCTAACAACTGGCGCAGATGCGGAGATTGCACATGGCTGCGAATGGCTGCATCCATGCTGCGCCACGCATCTACATGCGGGATGTCCAGCGGGGATACACGGGTAAGGCTGGCTAGTGTGGGCGGTTGATCGTAGATGAACACCTGTCCAGTGATGCGGTGCAAGCGGGCGGCGTAGGCGAGATAGGCGAGGTAACCTTCGGCATCACGCGGGTTGAGGGCGCTGATTTGCTCCAGTGTGCGCGAAAGATCACGCGAGATGTCCAACTGTCTGCCATCGGGGTAGAAGTAGCGCGTGAGGGGTTCTAGCGCCTCAAACTGGAGCGAGTCTTCCAGACGGCGGCCTGCGGCGCGGAATAGGTCTTGGAACACATGGCGCATGGTGATGACCGAGGGGCCGGTATCCCAGCGGAAACCGTCGGCTTGAATCTCGCTCATTTTGCCGCCGATGAGTGCGTTTTGCTCGATGATCTCAACGCGGCGACCTGCGGCTGCGAGGCGAATGGCGGCGCTGAGTCCACCGATGCCTGCGCCAATGACGATGATAGGATGTGGTGAGTCAGGCATTCGGGAGTCCTTTGGCGGGGGTGATGGTGCGGCCTTTCCAGCGCGGCCCACCGAAGCGCAAGCGCCACCAGACGGATTGGGCGGCGATGCGGGTCATGAGCAGGGCAGACAGGGGCATGAGCAGAGAATCAATCACGCGCTGGCGAGTGGCGGCGGCAGTAAGCGCCCGCGTTCCGATGCCGAGGACGGTGAGCGCCAGCGGCCATTGCGGCCAGCCGGAGGATTGCGTTCCGAACAGCAACCACAGGGGCGGGAATACGAATAGGCTAAGGTGAATGACGGTGGAGACAGCGAGAAAGGGAAGGCTATCCCCATGTCCGGCGAGGATGTTCTTGCCGAAGCCGTCCCGCACGGAGGGCCAATCATGGTACATGCGGCAGCCGATGAGACCCGCACCGTCTGCCATTCGCAAGCGCATGCCGCAGGCTTTGATGCGGCGAGCCAGCGCGACATCTTCCACGATGTTGCCACGCACCGATGGGTGCCCGCCGATGGCCTGATAAGCGCGGCGGCGGAAAATCAGGCATTGACCGTTGGCGGCGGCAAAGGGCGACCAGCGGGTGAAATGTACCAGCGGGAGGGGCAAATAGCCGAAGATTGCCAGCGCCATCAAGGGGACGATCAGCCGTTCAGCCCATGTGTCGGTTTGCTGCGTCGGCCAGACGGTGAGCAGATCGGCCTGCTGCCGCTGCATCTCATGGAGGGCGGCGGATACGGCGCTTGGAGACCAGCGGACATCAGCATCGGTGAAGATGAGTACGTCGCCGGATGCTTGCTGGCTCAACTGGTGGCACGCCCAGTTTTTGCCCATCCAGCCCTGCGGCAGCGGTTGACCGCGCAGGACGGTCAGGCGCGGGTCATCGTGCGCTGCGGCACGAGCAAGGCGGCCTGTGCCGTCCGAGGAGTCGTCATCGAGGATGAGGAGTTCGAGATTGGGATGAGCCTGCGCTAGGACGGCCTGCACGGTGCTGGCGATCACCGCCGCTTCGTTGCGGGCGGGGATGAGTACCGAGACTTTAATGTTCGCATCTGTGGCGGATGGGTTTAGACGGATGAACAACAGAGTGTTGAGGATGGCGGTGGCGGCGATGATGATGAGCGCTACCGTGATGAGGACAGCGAAGGTTATCATGCGGTTGCTCTTCGTTGGCGCAAAGCGGGACGCTGGCGCAGGTCGTGGCGGTACTTCCAGATGATGAGCATGGTGCTGCCTAACCAGACGGTCAGCCATACCCATTCGGCTTGGATGAGGAACAAATACAGCAGCAGGCCGAGGAGGGCAAACAAGAGTGCCCATCCGCTGATGGCAATCACCCGAAACCAGTAATACAACATGATGCCTAAGACCATTGGCGCGTGCCAGAGCGTGAGGCCGATCCACATGCCGAAGGTGACGGCAACGGCTTTACCACCCCGGAAGCGCAGGAAAGGTGAGAAAGCGTGACCGAGCAACGGCGCGAGCGCGACAGCGACCATCTCCCAGCCCTGTATGCCGCCGACCATGCTGGCGAGGCCGACAGGTACGATGCCTTTGAGGGCATCCAGCACGACGGCTAGAACACCGACCCACCGACCTCCGGCTTTGAACACGTTGGTTGCGCCGGGGTTTCCATCGCCATAGGTGCGAATGTCTTTGCGGAGCGCTAAGCGTCCTAACCAGACCGAGAAGGGCAGCGACCCGGACAGAAAGGCGGCGATCATCCATGCGAGGGTGTTCATCGGTTGTCCTTCCGAACAGTACGGACGGTCAGACCTACGAAGATGCCCATCAGGACGAAGCCTACCGCAGCGGGGGCGGGTTGCCCCCAGAAAAGGGCGAGGCCGATGGTCTGAAACAACCATGTGATGCCGTAAATGAGCAGCAGGGAGCGCTGTGGAAGGCGCTGCGGGCGCACAACCGTCGTAATGAGGGCAGCGCATAATACCCAACCGAAAAAGTTGACCAGTGGGATGCCGAAATAACTGCCGGGCTGATCCCATGTCCAGATGCCCCATGTGACCATTTGCGGGTCAAGGAAGAAGTCCCATGCAGTGAAGGCTAGCGCGGAACATACGATGAAGGCGGCGCGGCGGTTTACACCCACGATGACCTGTGCGACAGCCCATGCAGGCGGGAGCATCATGAACCATGCGAAGGGGATGAGCAGCGGTACGCCAAGCAATTGCGGTTGCAAAACCGCCGTGTAGCGATAACTGCCGAAGGGGAAGCCGGTATGTGAGCCGATGAACTCGACCAGCCAACCGAGCGCGAACACGCTGCCTAATGCGAGAGCCGTGTGCCGCCAGCCCCATGCTGCGCCGAGTATGCTGAGGACGGCGGCGACCTGCGTGAGTACAGTCAGGTTGATGGTGAGAGGGAGGATGCTCTCACCGAAGCTCCAGCGCAGGATGGGGACGGCTATCATCGAAAGCATCCAGAGGCCGACGAGTGCGGTGTAGGCGCGGTGCTGCGGCGGGATGTACAGGGTACGCAGGCGGGCGGTGAGGGCGGTCATGGGTAAGCTAGTCTCCCACCGGAAGCGGAGTCGGATGAAGGTGTTGGGCAAAGCGAACGACAGCGGTTTGCACCTGTAACCAGCTTACCGAGTCGGTTTTTGGTAGGTCGTGTTTGCCGGGGACTTCAAGATACTGAACACTGCTGTTCAGACGTTTTAGCCAGCGGCGGGTGAGGTGCGGACGCACGAGATCGTCATCTGTGCCCTGAAGCACCAGCACGGGCAACGAGGATGGTAGGGTGGGGGCGAGGCGGTGGGCAGAATGTCCCGCACGGTAGATTTGCTCGAACAAGGACAGCGGCAGGCGGAAATCACGGATGGCTTGCTGCACCTGTGGATCGTCCAGATCAGCGTCCGGTAGGAAGTTGCGGATGCCGGCGCGCACTTCGAGATTGGTGAAATCCGGCTTGAACAGGCGGAAGGGCTGAACGCCGTTGAATACCTGTTTGAAGGCGGGTAGGAGCTTCCAGAGCCAGTGGTCAAGCTGCCAGAAGGGGGCGAGTAGTACGAGACCATCCGGCACGTCTGCTGCGGCGGCTTGCAGCGCCAACGCGCCACCGAGCGAATAGCCGATGACGATGACGACATCATGATCGTGTCGTAAGGCCACTAAGGGTTCACGCACGGCGGCGACCCAATCGGACACCTGTTTGTCGAGGATGGTTTCCATCTGTGCGCCGAAGCCGGGCAGGAGGATGCTCTGCGCCGTCCAGCCGTGCGCGTGAAGGGTTTCGGCGAGGGGGCGCATCTCGGCGGGTGTGCCGGGGAATCCGTGTACCAGCAGTGCGGCAGCCGGTTGCGAGCCTTGCAGGTAAAAAGGCGCGTGTTCTGCGCCTTGAAAGGGCGTGGTAGGCAACAGCACGGTGGTTAGTCCTGCGGAGGCGGCGCGGTGATGCGCGGGACGACGCGGGCGTGCAGTACATCGAACACGAGCAGGAGCGCACCCTGTAGGACAATGCCCCAACCGATACCGCGTTGAAGAGGTTTGGAGGCGCGGCTTTGGGCGAAGCACCAGCCGCCGAGCATGTAGAGAAGGTCGAGGCCGCTGTTCACCCATAGGATGAGGGCAAGTTTGCGACTTTCGTGCTGCATCACCGCAGTGTCGTGGATGTCCGGTTGCAGGATGCGGCGGGAATTGGCACGCAGGCCGAAGAAGGCGATGGTGAAGTTAATCAGACTCCAGCCGATATGCTGCGAACCGAATCCGCGCCAGAAATCACCTTTCGTGGATAACCAGCCTCCGCTGCCGAAATTGAGCAGATTCCATGCGATAAGGCGATGGGAAAGGGTGCGTTGAAAGTCCCAAATGGTCACGCGAAATCCCCTTTGGTGTTGATGCCGGGGGGCGTTTTGGCGCTGCGCCGCTGCAACCATTTAGAGGCCAGCGTCACATAGTGGGCGGCGCGGGCTTTGCTCTCGACGGAGGCGACCAGCGTGACTCCTACTGCGATCAAGACATTGGTCATGAGGAAGAATAGAAATTCTTCGATGGGCAAACGGCCTAACAGGAAGATGTTGAGCGATTGCTGCGGATTGATCGTCCATGTGCCGGATGAGATGGCGAGTTTGTCGGCGGCGGCGAGGTAAAGTGTCATTGGGATGATGGTCATCAGAATCAGCCGCCGATGCCGCCAGAGAATATCCGCGCCGAAGGCTGTCTGGAGCATGACGGGTGGTAAAGCCCATGCCAGCAGCAGCGCGAGATAGGTACCCGGTTGCCAACCTGCTAGGAGGATGACAATGGCGACCAACCAGACTAAGCCGATGAGGAAAGTCACCCGCTGGCGGAAGCGCGGCGCATTTCCGGTGTAGGGGGCGGTGCTGAGGGGCAGGTGACGCGCCATCATGAGCAACCATGCACCCGTGAGAAGGGGTTGTAGCACGAAAAAGGTGTATTCTTCGATGGGCACGTAGCCGATGACAACTCCTGTCACCAGCGACGGCTCATACCACCAGACGCGGGTGGCGACGAGGTAGTTATCCCAAGGGGTGGTGTAGACGAGCGCAATCAGGGCGTGTGCGGCGACGATGATCCATGATGACCAGCTTCGCAGGCCAGACGGCAGGAGTTTGCCGCGCCGCGCATCCGCGATGTTGAGCGACCACAACAGGATGATGGGTATGACTACAAAAATACCGAGAAACCCGAAATAGGTCATAAGTCGAATACCGTTGTTCTAGGCGGTAGGCTGTGCCCGCGATTGCCACCAGATGCGGGGCAGGCGGCGGGCTTTGCCCCAAGAACTCACGCTGGCGCGGCCTGCGAATACGTTCATCTGGCGCGTTTCGATGGTATCCAGAATGGCGCGATAGAGTTCGGCGGCGGCAGCGATGGCGAAGCGCCCATCGGCGTTCAGCATGGCGATTCCGGGGCGCGAGTCGTCGTAAAGTTGACGATTGCGGTCAATCTGGAAGCGCATGAAGGCACGCCAACGCTCATCGGACTGTCCGCCGCCTACATCGGCATCACTCAGGCCAAATTGCGCCAACTCGTCCTGCGGCAGATAGACGCGGCCTGCATGCCAGTCCTCGGCGACATCGCGCAAGATGTTGGTCATCTGAAGGGCGACTCCGAGTTTGACGGCGTAGGGAACAGCTTCCTCGGTGCGGAAACCGATGATGTGCATCGCCATCAGGCCGACGGTAGAGGCTACGCCGTAGGAATACTCGGCTAGATCACTGAAGGTGGCGTAGCGTTTTTGCACTACATCCCGCGCCACGCCGTCAATCAGTTGATCGGCATAACCCTGTGGGATGTGATAGCGCGAACGGGTATCCGCCCATGCCAGCGCAACCGGATTGTAGGCGCTGGCATGAGGGTTTGCGATCTGGGTGCGCCATGCAGTCAGTAAATCTAACGGATTCTCGCTGGGCGGGCAGTCGTCCACGAGATTATCTGTGATGCGGCAGAAGGCGTAAAGCGCCCGTGCCGCACGCCGCTTGGGAAGCGGGAGCAGGCCGGAGGCGAGGAAGAAGGTGCGGCTGTGATAGCGCGTCAAATCCTCGCAGTAACGATAAGCAGCATCCAGCAGGCGGTCATCAGTCTGAACGTGGCGGTGACTCGCTAGGGATTGTAGCGGCTCGTGCGCCCATGCCAGTAGTTGATATTCCCAGCTTTGAAGCGGCGCATCGAGTGTCATGTGTAAGCCCCTTGCATGACCGGTTGCATGACCGGCTGATGAACTGCGTCCCCGATAAGATTTTCGACAATAATGGACGACGACAATACACCGGGTAGCCCCGCGCCGGGATGTGTTCCCGCGCCGACGAAGTACAGGTTGTCGAAGTCTTCCGAGCGATTGTGCGGGCGGAACCATGCCGACTGTGTAAGCAGCGGTTGCACCGAGAAGGCTGCGCCGAGGTGACTGTTCAGGTTGTTCTTGAAGTGCAGCGGGTCAATATAGTGTTCGCTGATGATGTTCGCCTGCAAATCGGGAAGGTAATTGTCCTCCAAGAATTGCATGATGGCATCGCGGTAAGGTTTTGCGGCTTTCGTCCAATCAATGCCCGAACCGAGGTGAGGCACGGGGGAGAGGACGTAGAAGTTCTCGCAACCGGGGGGCGCTATCGAAGGATCGGTAAGAGTGGGCATGTGCAGGTAAAGCGAGAAATCCTGCGAAAGCTGTTTCTTGTTGAAGATGTCGCTCAACAGTTCTTTGTAGCGTTCGCTGAGGATGATGTTGTGATGCGCCAAGCCTTGATCGCGGTACAGGCGCTTGGTACCGAAGTAGATGACGAACAG
>CAIVEA010000652.1 GCA_903904765.1 uncultured Chloroflexota bacterium | reverse complement strand
GGATTGATCTTAACTATTCACAGATTTTGTACGCCTTGAACAAAGAGGCAACCGGGAGTCTGTAGAATTTGTTCAATATTTCAGTAGTTTTATGGGTAAAAGTTGTCATACAATCCATTTGTCAGTTATTACTTTGTCTATCGTTTAGGTTGGGGGGCTGTGATGTCTGTAGAAAACAGCAAAAAGGTTTTGGAGCATTATTTCAGTTCTGATGATGACAACGCGTTTGCAGAGGATGTGGTATTCACCATTATGGGGACGGGTGAAGAACACCGGGGGGCGCAGGCCGTCCGGCAGATGTTGGATGCCTTCTACCGTGTAGCCTTCACCGGTTCTGTCGAACCGCGCAACATGGTCTATGGTGAACAGGGCGCGGTGGGCGAGTGGGATTTCGTCGGCACGCACAGGGGTACGTTTGACGGCATTCCGGCGACGGGCAAACAGGTGCGCGTGCCGCTGGTGGTCAGCTATGACATTGTGGGCGAGCAGATCAAACGCGCCCGCGTGTATCTGGATCGGGCGGTCATGCGCCAGCAGCTAACAGGCTAACGCTAGGCTTTTTTCGTAGGGACACAGCACTAGTAGTGTCACTTGATTTTTACGGGGAATAAAAAGGACACGGCCTGCGCCGTGTCCTTGCGAATGCATTGGTATTTTCGCGCCTAGATGCGGTGGCAGGACACGAAATGCCCCGGCGAAACTTCGGTCAGCACCGGATCGGGGTCTTGGTAGCACAGGTCGAAGGCCACCGGGCAGCGGGTGTTGAAGTTGCAACCGGTGGGCGGGTTGGCAGGGCTAGGAACATCGCCCGTCAGAATGATGCGCTGGCGACGTTCTTCGACCAGCGGATCAGGCACGGGGACTGCCGACAGGAGCGCCTGCGTGTACGGGTGCAGCGGGTTCTCGTACAGCTCATCTGCCGGAGCCAGTTCCACGATTTTGCCCAGATACATCACCGCTACGCGATCGCAGATATGGCGTACCATGCTCAGATCGTGGGCGATGAACAGATAAGTCAGGTTCAGTTCGTCCTGAAGGTCTTCCAGCAGGTTAACCACCTGCGCCTGAATGGACACATCCAGCGCCGAGATGGGTTCGTCTGCCACGATGAAGCTGGGCTTGAGCGCCAGCGCACGCGCCACGCCGATGCGCTGCCGCTGACCGCCGGAAAATTCGTGCGGGTAGCGGTTGACGTAGTATGGGTTCAGACCTACGCGCTCCAGCAGATGCTCGACGTATTCCTGCTCTTCTTTGCGGTTGTCAATCATCTTGTGGATGCGGATGGGTTCTGCCACGATGCGCCCCACCGACATACGCGGATTCAACGAGGCGAACGGATCTTGGAAAATCATCTGCATACGGCGGCGCATGCGGCGCAGTTCTTCGCCGGGCAGCGTGGTCAGTTCTTTGCCCTCGAACACCACCGAACCGGCGGTGGGTTTGTACAGTTGAAGCACAGTACGGCCTGTGGTGCTCTTGCCGCAACCGGATTCACCCACGAGGCCGAGTGTCTCGCCTTTGTATACATTGAAGCTGACATCATCAACGGCTTTCACCGCACCTACCTGCCGCTGTACGATGATGCCGGAGGTGATGGGGAAATGTTTCTTCAGCCCCTTCACGCTCAGCAGTACTTCGGTGCCGGTGCTGGGCATGGAAACGTGTGAGGCAGGTGCGGCGCTATCCATGAGTGCTTACTCCTTGCGGCACGGCGGTACGAACGTCCACCCAGCACGCGGTCAAATGTTCAGGAACAGTGTTGCTATCGGCAGCCTGTTTCAGCGGGGGAATCTCGCCCTCGCACTTTTCAATGCGGTACGGGCAGCGCGGCGCGAACGGGCAGCCCTTCGGTTCCACGCGCATGTCGGGCGGCGAACCTTCGATTTGCGTCAGTTGTTCGCCGCCGCCGCGCTTGTCGTGGCGGGGGAGCGACTTCAGCAGACCCAGTGTGTACGGGTGGCGGGTGTCCTTGAACACTTCGCGGGTGGGGCCACGTTCCACGATACGGCCTGCGTACATCACCTGCAAGGTGTCGGCTAGACCGGCCACGATGCCCAGATCGTGGGTGATCCAGATCATCGCCATGCCGATTTCATCGCGCAGGCGGCGCACCAGATCGAGGATTTGCGCCTGAATGGTCACATCCAGCGCGGTAGTGGGTTCGTCTGCGATCAGCAGTTTGGGGTTGCACGACAGCGCCATAGCAATCATGGCACGCTGGCGCATACCGCCGGAGAACTGATGCGGGTAGTTCTTCAAACGCTTGCGGGCATCCGGGATGCCCACCATCGTCAGCAGGTCGGTTGCACGGTCGGTCGCCTCTTTGTCGCTCATGCCCAGATGCAACTTGAGCGCCTCGGTGATCTGTGTCCCAATAGTCAACACCGGGTTGAGCGAGGTCATGGGGTCTTGAAAGACCATCGCAATTTCTGCACCACGCACGGCGCGCATCTCGTCTGGAGTCAGCTTGAGCAGGTCGCGCCCCCGGAAGATCACCTCGCCCTGTTCGATGCGCCCCGGAGGGCTGGGGATCAACCCCATGATCGAAAGGACGTGGACGCTTTTGCCCGAACCGGACTCGCCCACCACCCCTAATGTTTCGCCTTCATGCAGCTTGTATGAAACATTGTTGACGGCGTAGACGATGCCTTCTTGCGTATGAAATCGTGTGACGAGGTCTTTAACCTCCATCATGACTGGTTGTGCCAAAGGTGCAGCCCCCTTCTCGAGTCCTGAACGTTTATAATCTCGTTTTGAAACATGACTTTTACTGATCGGGTATTTTTACCCTGATCGTCGGAAATTGCAAAGAATCCACTCATGGTTTATCCACTGTCACAGCCAAATTACTCATAAGTCCATCATTTCGTTCGGATTTCTCATCCAACATTTCATTTTGGCTGCGCCGTGACATGCTTTCGATACCATGCCACCGTCTGCCGCAACCCGCTGCGGAATTCGGTAGTGGCGCGGAAGCCAAACTCCTGCTCCGCCTTGCTCACATCCAGTTTACGGCGCGGTTGACCGTTCGGCTTGCTGGTATCCCAGCGAATCTCACCTGCAAAGCCTGTTTCTTCGGCGATGATGGTCGCCAGTTCGCGGATGCTGATCTCAAAACTGCTGCCGATGTTCACTGGATCGGTTTTGTCGTAGTGTGCTGCTGCCAGTGCAATCCCCCGTGCTGCATCATCCACGTACAGAAATTCGCGGGTGGGGCTGCCATCTCCGAACAGCGTCACCGCTTCTGCCTTCGCTGCCGCTGCCTCGCTCATCTTGCGGATCATATCCGGGATGACGTGCGCTTTTTTCGGGTCGAACGAGTCGCCGGGGCCGTACAGGTTGACCGGCAGCAGATGAATGGCGTGGTAGCCATACTCGGCGCGGTAAGCCTGACTTTGCACCAGCAGCATTTTTTTTGCAAGTCCATAGGGCGCGTTGGTTTCTTCCGGGTAGCCGTTCCACAAATCTTCCTCGCGGAAGGGGATGGGCGTGTACTTGGGGTAACTGCAAATCGTGCCGATGCCCACATATTTGGGAATTCCCGCCCGCCGCGCATATTCCAGCGTCAGCGTCCCCATCATCAGACTGTCGTAGAAAAAGCTGCCGGGGTGTTCGCGGTTTGCGCCGATGCCGCCGACGGTGGCCGCGAGGTGAATGACCATCGTGGTCTGCGGGTGTTCGCGGTACAGCCGTTCCACCGCTTCCGGCAGGCGCAAATCAACCTGAGCGCGGCGCGGGACGATGATCTCGCCAGCGCCGAGGCTGTGCAGATGTGCGACGAGGTGCGACCCCAGAAAGCCGCTGCCGCCCGTGACGATCACCCGTTGGTTAGCCCAGTTGAATTGCTCGGTCATGTCGCTCGCTGTCCTCATGCGCTTCATTTTCGCGCCGGCATTGTATCACAGGCGGGCGGGGCGTGTTATCCCCCGTCGGCGGATACGCTGAATACAACGAGGGGTGGCAGCAGGCACACCCCCCGTTGAAAGCCGTTATATGCGGTCAGTCTAGTAGTGGATGAGGGGTGTGACCACCGTCACCATGCCGGAGACAATGCGTTCCATCGCCATCGTGTGGCTGCACACTTTACGACTGTGGAAGAAGTCACAGTCGCAACCCCATTCGCCATCTCGATAGGTCATGTTGTGGGTGCTGTTCTCGCCGCTGAAACTGGCATCAAAGCTCTGGAAGCGCAGGCGATCGGTTTCGTGCGAATAGCGGTTGGATTTTTCGACATCGCTCACCACGTTCTGCCCGTGACCGTAGGGCGAGGCAGGCCGCTTGAGCATGGCGGCGAACACCTTCTCCAGCGCCATGATGTGCGGGCAAAGTCCATGTGCCGCGAAGCCGGGGCAAGAGCATGTCCAGCCCGATTCGGCAAGACTGACGGTGTAGGTATTGTTATCGCCCCGGAACTCAATCGTCAGATTGTGGAGCGTGATGCGCTGCGGTTCCTGAGCATAACGGTGGGCTTTTTCAATCTTGCCGATCATTCCGTAGTCCATGGCAGGTACACTCCTTATGTGTGGGTACGCTCGGACAATAAAAAAACAGCGCGCGGCTTGGTTTGCAACTCAAGTCGCGCGCTTAGTGTTTGCAGATGCGATTGCAGGCTCAATAATCTTCACTTGAAGACTCTCCAGACTGCCGTAATGCCGTAAAACACTCTGGTCAGTTCGGTTCGCGTTCGCTGCTTGCTCCCGCTAAACTGATGACCATTAAAGAGAGTTTATGAGTTGTTGAAGCCTTTGTCAAACAACTGAACCGTATTTCGAGTGAATGAGGAAGAATGTCATGGGAGCACAGGAACATCGTCAGAAAGCGGGAGATGCCCCCGTCACCGTTGCTATTGTTACAGTGAGTGACAGCCGCACGCCGGAGACCGATCTGAACCGTCAGTACATCGAGCAGCGCCTGTCCGAACTCGGTCATGTGGTGGCGGCTTATCGCCTCATCAAAGATGAACCGGTACAGGTGGCGGCTGTGATAGACGAACTGACCGCGCTGCCCGCTGTGCAGATCATCCTGTTCAACGGAGGTACGGGAATCAGCCCGCGTGACACCACCTTCGATGTGGTCAGCCGCCATCTGGAAAAGACGCTCCCCGGCTTTGGCGAGTTGTTCCGCATGTTGAGCTATGCCGAAGTGGGCGCAGCCGCCATGCTCAGCCGCGCCACTGCCGGAACGTGCCGGGGCAAACTGATCGTTTCCACGCCCGGTAGCCCGAACGCGGTGCGGTTGGCGCTGGAAAAGCTGATTATCCCGGAGATCAACCATCTGGCATGGGAACTCACGCGCCTGTCGTGAAAAGATGTATTTGCGCCCTCACCCAAAATTCCCTTTCACTGTTGGGGGCGAGTATTCTTTTCTTGTTTCCCTTCGCCATGAGGGAGAAAGGGGCAGGGGATGAGGGTAACTGTTGTGACCCTTTGTGAACCTTGCGATTGACATTCACACCTGACCTTCTTATACTGCCTTGCGGTTCTCCGGGCGTGCGGACTGGGGGGCTGTTTCCGGTCTGACTGTTCCCGCCGCTGCCGAACTGAATGGCTATGCGGCGTATGGAGGCTTCTCCACCATGATTAGCGATAAATCCGTTCATATTCTTGAACTGCACAAAATACTGGAACAGGTGGCGCGTAACGCGACCTTTTCGGCGGGCGCACAGTTGATACGCGAACTGCACCCGACGGGCGACCTCGACGAAGCCATTCGCTGGCAGCGCGAAACCGCCGAGGCTCGTTTGCTGTCCGAAAACAAGGTCAATGTCTCGTTGGGCGGGGCGCGGGATGTGCGCGACGCGGCGGTGATGGCGACGCGGGGCATCATGATCGAAGCACAGGTCATGCTGGACATTCGCTACACCCTGCGGCGGGCGACCACCATCCGGCGCACGCTGGGGCGCATGAAAGGCACGTACCCGCTGCTGGCGGACATCGCCAACGAAGCCGAGGAGTGCAACGATCTGCAAGAGTCCATCGGGCGCGTGCTGAACGACAAGGGCGAGGTGATGGATACCGCCAGCACCCAGTTAGCCGTCATTCGCCGCGATTTGAAAGTGGCCTACGATAGACTGCAAACCCGCCTGATGCGTCTGATTAGCTCCACCACCAACGCCCTCTACCTGCAAGAATCCATCATCACCACCCGCAACGGGCGCTATGTCATCCCGATCAAGTCCGAGTTCAAAGGGCGCATCCCCGGCGTGGTGCACGACTCGTCCTCGTCCGGCGCGACACTGTTCATCGAACCGCTGGCGACGGTGGAAATGAACAATGCCTACCGCGAACTGCAACTGGACGAGGAAAAAGAAATCCGCCGGATTCTTCAAGCACTGACAGATGAAGTCGGGCGCGAGTCCGAGGCGATTGTCCGCACCGTCGAAGTGCTGGCCTATCTGGACATGGTGTTCGCCCGTGCCATCTACGCCGAGCAGTTGAACGCCACCGAGCCGGTACTCCTGCCGTTTCGTCCGCGTCCGGCTGTGCCGCAGCACCCCGGCAGCACCATCATGCTCAAGGGGGCACGCCACCCGCTGCTGACGGGCAATGTTGTGCCGATTGATGTGGAAGTGGACGAGAATACATGGGTGCTGGTGGTCACTGGCCCGAACACGGGCGGCAAGACCGTCGCCCTCAAGACCATCGGCCTGCTGGCGTGTATGGCGCAGTGCGGTCTGCAAGTCCCCGCCGAGGATGCCAAACTGTCGGTATTCGAGGGGATTTACGCTGACATCGGTGATGAGCAGAGCATCGAGCAATCGCTCAGCACCTTTTCCTCGCACATGACCAACACCATCGGCATTCTACGCGAATGCGATCCGCGTGCGCTGGTGCTGCTAGATGAACTGGGCGCGGGGACTGACCCCGCCGAAGGTTCGGCGTTGGCGCGGGCGATCCTGACGCATTTGCTGGGTGAGCGCGTGACGACGGTGGTCACGACGCATCACCCCGAACTGAAGATTTACAGCGTGGAAACCCCCGGCGTGCGGAATGCCAGCGTGGAATTTGACCTCGCCACGCTCAAGCCCACCTACCGCCTGATTATCGGCCTGCCGGGGCGCTCGAATGCGCTGGCGATTGCCACCCGCCTCGGTCTCGATCCGGTCATCATCGAAGATGCGCGGAGCATGGTGGCGACGGAAGACCTTGTGGCGGATGATCTGCTGGACGAAATTCAGCGCACCCGTGAGGAGATTCGCCGCAATAACACCATCATCAACGCCTTGCGTGAGGAAGTGGAAGAACAGCAGGCCGAACTGCAAGCGCGATTGGACAAGATCGAGGACGAGCGCCGCGATATTGTCGCCAGCGCCCGCCGCCAAGCTGAAGAAGAAATCCGCACCTTCCAGCGCGAGATCAAGCGGCTGCGCGGGGATATGCGTACCGCTTCGATGCCGCTGGAGGCGCTCAAAGCGGTGCAGGAGCAGGCGGCGGCGCTGGCGACCAACGCTCATCAGCCTGTGGCGAACGAGGTGGAGCAGGTGACAACTTCCGACTGGCAGCCGCGCCTCGGCGATACCGTGTGGCTGGCGAAGTTGAACGCCGAAGGTATGATTAGCGAACTGGATCGGGAGGGGGCAACGATACAGATGGGTACGCTGCGGGTGCGTGCCGCGCTGGACGAGATCACCCACCGCACGCGCAGCGAAAAGCGCGAGATGAAGCGCGGTCACGTTCGCGAGTACGAGAAATCGCCCGACCCAATTGTGCCGAAAGGTCAGTCGCCCGGTCTGGAACTGGATTTGCGCGGCGAACGGGTGGATGAGGCGCTCAAACGGCTGGAAACCTATCTGGATGCGGCCTACATCTCCGGTTTGCCGTTCGCCCGCATCATTCATGGCAAGGGGACGGGGGCGCTGAAGAAGGCCATCCGCGAGCGCGTGGAACATCACCCGCTGATTTCCAAAGTGACCGAAGCCATGCCCAAAGAGGGCGGCGGCGGCGTGACCATCATCCACATGGTTCCTTTGACGTGATGTGAACCTTATGTCTCAGTAGGGACACGGTGCGAGCCGTGTCCGGTTGTCTCCTGTAAAATTCCAAGTGGACATAACGCAAGCTATGTCCCTACGAAGGTTCACATTCGTCTTGCCCCCATCGCCATTGGGAAAATGGTTGGAGTTGACCTCTAACACGCCTTTTCTACCCACCGCACTTGCCCCAAAAGGCGCACCTATGGATAATCAACCCCATATACACCTATGCGCTTCACGCCTTGCATCCACAGGATGCAGGCTTCTCCGGGGATAATGCTGTGCCAAAGCTCGTTCGTTTTTCGTGGATTTTACTGTCAGCGTGGGTATTGGCTGCTTGCGGGGGCGCTCCCGCTGCGGAAGTGACCGCGCCGCCGCCCGCCACACAGTCGTCACCTGTCACCAGCACGCCACTCGTTGCCCCGACTGACCCCAGTGGGCAACCAGTGGTGGCTGTGGTGAATGGGCAGGCCATCACGCAGGCCGTTTTTGACCGCGCTGTCGCCCGCCGTCAGACCGAGGTGAATGCCGCCACGCCCGAAGCTCTGCGTGCCGAAGTACTCAATCAGTTGATCGAGCAAATCGTGATCGAGCAAGGGGCGCAGTTGCTCAACATTAGCGTTTCGGATGAGCAGTTGCAGGCCGAGATTCAGTCGAACAAGGAACTGGCCGGCAGTGATGCGGCATGGGCGGAATGGTTGCAGATCAACCTGTACACCGAGGACGAATTCGCCGCCAGCCTGCGTACCACGCTCATCACCAATCTGGTACGCGACCAGCTCACCGCCGATTTAAGCGGCAACGTGCGGCAGGTACACGCCCGTCACATCCTGCTGCACACCGAGCAGGAAGCCAAAGATGTGCTGGCGCGTCTACAGGCGGGAGAAGATTTCACTGCGCTGGCGCAAGCACTTTCGCAGGATGAGGTCACGCGCTCGCAGGGGGGCGATCTGGGCTGGTTCACGGCGGACGAGTTGCTCGTTCCCGAATTGGCGCAGACCGCGTTCGCGCTTCAGCCGGGGCAGATCGCCGGGCCAGTGCCGACGGAATTGGGCTATCATGTGGTGCAGGCCATCGAGTTTGCCGACCAGTCGGTAGACCCGGAACGGCGCGTGTCCATCGCACAAGCGCGGTTCGAGAACTGGTTGCGCCCGCTGTATGATAATGCGGTTGTGCAGCGTTATGTGAGTTTTTAGACGGACAGTATTCGGGGGGATGCTGATGGGCAAGGGAAAAGCGCGGATTTACAACCTCATCAGTCTCGTGTTTTTGTTGTTGTCGCTGCTGATGGTGGTGTTTGTCGTCTTACGTTTGATGGGACCTGCCTGATCGGAGTGATGAATGGGAAACGCTCGTGTCTATAACATTATCACGCTGGTGTTCCTGATCCTCACGATCGGGTTCATCGCGTTCGTCGCTGTCCGCATGGCCGGGTCGCCTGTCACGCCGCAAGAAGAAGCGCAGTTGCCCACGCCGCTGGTGCTGCCCACGCTCACCGTGTCGTTCACACCCACCAACACGCTGCCTCCCACCTTCACGCTCACCCCGACGGATACGGCGACTCCGACGGCGACCCTGACCGAAACGCCGACCATTACACCGTCACCGACCATTACCGATACACCTGCGCCTACGGGTACACCGACGGTTACGCCCACGCCTTCGGTCAGCCCCACGCCAGAGCCGACTCTCACGCCCACCGGCCCTAGCGCCACACCGCCGCCCACCGTTTCGCCCTACCTGTTCGATCTGCGGCAGGGTAGCGCGATCTATACGCAGAACTTCGCCAATTCGCTCGGTTGTGCGTGGCAGGGCATCGGCGGGCAGGTGTTCGATATGAACGGCGGCACGTTGAACGGCTACCGCGTGCATGTGTTCGACGGTGTGGGGTTGGATCGCTATGTGGATAGCGGCTCGAATACACTGTATGGCCCCGGCGGGTGGGAAGTCCCGGTGGATAACAAGATTGCACCGTCGCAGTTCTTCGTGGAACTGCTTAGCCCCGGCAACACCGCCATTTCGCCGCGTGTGACTGTTGCTTTCCCGTCCGACTGCACGAAGAATCTGGCGCTGGTGAATTTCATTCAGGTGCGCGCCGGTTAAGCGGAACTCGCTTTCTCGCCAGCCGTCGCGTAAGGCGGCTGGCGGAGATGAGTCCGCACGAAGGAATCAGAATCCCCGATGAGTGACCCCCAATCCGATAGTATTCGCCGCCTGCGCCGTGCTGACCGCAAGAAAGCGATTCAGGCGCGTGGGCCGTTATTCCCGCCGGACGATGATCTGCGTTTCGCACCGCCCGAAGTGCGTGCCGCCGCTGAACAGGCCGCGTCGGAAGCGTCTATTTCCCCGCTGCCCCAGCCGTCTGTCGCGCCGAACGTCCCCACCGCGCCGTCACCCTCCGCCCCTACCCATCGTGGCGGTTGCCTGCTGAATGGGGTGGCGTTCGGGTTCGCGCTGGCGACGCTGGCCGCCATTGGCTTCATCGCGTTAATCGCCGTTAACCCGTATTCGTCCTTGAACCCGTTCCCACCGTTCACGCCGCTGCCCATTCTCATTACCGCGACGTTTTTGCCGCCCACCGCCGCGCCGCAACAGGCCGCCGCCACCGCCACCTTCACGCCGCTGGCGGAGCAGGCGTTCTCGCTGACGCTGCCGCAGGGCGTGGTCTTTCAGGCCAACACCAACGCAGAAGGTTGCAACTGGTCGAGCATTGCGGGCAGCATCAGCGGGGCGGATAACGCCGCGCTGGATGGCTACCGGGTGAAGATCAGTGGCGAAGGGATTGATAACACGGTGTTCAGCGGGACGACAGCGGCTTTCGGCGCGGGTGGGTTCGAGTTGTTCTTGAACGGCACGCCGCAGGTGGCGACCTACACCGTGCAGGTGTTCGATTTGCAGAGTCAGCCCGCCTCCGCGCCTGTCGAAGTGACGATGCAGGCCGATTGCGCTGCGAATGT
>CAIVEA010000651.1 GCA_903904765.1 uncultured Chloroflexota bacterium | reverse complement strand
TAATCGCGGTTTTCCACCAGCAGCGAAATCGGTGCGCCGGTGGTATGCCCTTTGACCACCCCCGCCGTAATCCGCACTTCGTCACGCTCAATGTTCATGCGCCCGCCCGACCCGTACCCCTGCTGCCGACGTGCCAGTTCGCGGTTGATGTCGTCGGCGGTCAGCGGCACACCCGCTGGCATCCCTTCCAGAATGGCCGTGAGCAGCGGCCCATGCGATTCTCCGGCTGTCAAAAAACGAATCATGCCCCATCCCCGTTCTGTTCAAGTTCTCATGTCGTCTGCAAAGCGGACTCGGCTGCGGCATACATCACCTCAACAGGCGCATCCTGCCCTGTCCATAGTTTGAAGGCCGCAGCGCCCTGCCGCACCAGCATCCCCAACCCGCCGATCACCCGCGCACCGGATTGTTCGGCCTGCCGCATGAAAGTCGTCTGCCGAGGGCGGTACACCATATCGTAGGCTGCCGCGCCTGCCGGCCATGCCACGCCTGTAATCCAAGGGGATTCTTCGACTTTAGGCCACATCCCGACGGAGGTCGCATTCACCACCAACACCGCCCCCTGTTCGGCAGCCACGTCGAGCGTTTGCACATCGGCATTACGGATATTCGCCGAGAGCATCATATCCGCCAGCATGACCTGTGCCTTCTGCGGGGTACGGTTGACCACCGTCACCCGTGCGTCCGCTTGCCCCAGCCCGTAGACCGCCGCCCGCGCCGCGCCACCCGCCCCCAGCACGATCACCCGCTGCCCCTGCACATCCACCCCGTGCGCCTTCAAATCATCCATGAAACCGATCACATCGGTATTCGTACCGGAATTGTCGCGGAAGTCAATCGTATTGACTGCGCCCACCGCACGGGCGCGTTCATCCGGGCGAACGTAGGGCATCACCTTCTCTTTCAGCGGTACGGTCACATTCACACCGATGAACCCGCCCTCGTCGCGCAGCGTTCGCAAGCCCTGCCGCACAATGTCCGGCGGGACGGGCGCGAGTTCGTACTGCCAATCAGTCAGGCCCAGCGCCGCGTAAGCCGCGTTGTGCATGGCAGGACTGATGCTATGCGTGACCGGCCATCCGATGATGCCCACTTTTTTCATGCGTCGTATCCCTTCAGGCTACTCAAGATCGCGCTGCTGAATGTCCATGCCCAGCGCCGCCATTGTATCCGCGAAGCCGGGGAACGAGTCGCCCGCGCAACGGGCATCAATCACCGTGCTTTGGCCTTCAGTCAGCAGCGCCGCCACCGACAGGCTCATCGAGATACGATGATCGTCATGGCCTTCCGCCACCGCCGCCGTCAGCTTTTGCGGCCCGTTGATGATGAACCCATCCGGTGTTTCGGTGATCTCCGCGCCGAACTTCCGCAGTTCGCCCGCCATCACACTGATACGGTCTGTTTCCTTCACACGCAGCTCTTGCGCGTCCCGCACGATGGTTTGGCCTTCCGCCTGCGTCGCCGCCACCATCAAAATCGGGAACTCGTCAATCATCTCGACTACTTTTGCGCCGCCCACTTCCGTCCCCTTCAGAACGCTGTGGCGCACGCGGATCGTCCCGACAGGCTCGCCGCCTTCCAATCCGGTTTCCGTCACCGTCAGGTCTGCACCCATCGCGTGCAGCACATCAATCAGGCCGGTGCGGGTGCTGTTCAGGTTGATGCCCGTCAGCGTAATATCGCTGCCCGGAACCAGCAGCGCCGCTACAATCGGGAACGCAGCGGACGAAATATCGCCCGGAACGGTCAGGTTGATCGGATTCAGCGTTGCACCCGGTGTCAGCACAATATGGTCGCCTTCGGTGACGATGTTCACGCCCATCGCGCTCAACATGCGTTCGGTATGGTCGCGGGCAGGCCCCGGCTGCACCACCGTCGTCGTGCCTTTGGCGAACAATCCGGCCAGCAGCACCGCGCTCTTAACCTGTGCGCTGGCAACCGGCATATCGTACTGAATGCCCTGCATCTGCGCGGGCTGAATCGTCAGCGGGGCGCGATCATTCGTGCCGCTGATATTCGCCCCCATCATCTGTAACGGGGTCAGTATGCGCTTCATCGGGCGGCGGCGCAGTTGTTCGCTGCCATCCAGCACGCTAGGGAACGGCTGCCCGCACATAATCCCTGCCAGCAAGCGAATACCCGTTCCGGCATTCACCAGATTCAGGTGACCTTTAGGCAGATGAAACGCCCCCCCATGAATGACCAGTTCATTCCGGCTCAGGCGCTCCACCCGAATCCCCAGCGCCTGAATACTCGCCAGCGAAGCCTCGGTATCCCCCGCCGCCAGCCATTCACGCACATGCGTCGTTCCGGCAGCCATCGCCCCGAACATCACCGCCCGGTGCGAAATAGACTTATCGCCCGGAACGGTGCTGCTTCCCCGTAAGCCGCCGCCGGGACGAACCACGAAACAATCACTTGCCATTCTTGGCTCCATTCTCGTATTTTTGGATCCATTCCAACCGCGCTTCACGGGCAGGGCGCAGGAAATCCGCTAGTTGTTGATCGTCCCGTGACACCAGCATGGCCTCCAGCATCGCCAACTGCACACGGAACAGCGCCAGCAGAGTCGCCACCGCCTGAGTATTCGTGCTCATGATGTCGCTCATCATCTGCACGTCCTGTCCCGCCAAGCGCGACATATCGCGGAAGCCGCCCGCCGCCAGTTCCCACACCTGCGGGTCAGATTTGCCCTGCTTATCCACTGTCGCCACCAGCGCCGCGCTGAGAATGTACGGCAAATGGCTGATGGCCGCCACTAACTGATCGTGGCGCTGCGCTTCCATCTCAAACGGCACGGCTTCCAGTGCTGCCACCAGCGACAGCGCCCGCAGGCGGGTAGCAGGCATCGTGCGCCGGGTGGGACACAGCACGAAAGGCCGCCCCCGGTACAACGCGCCATCGCTGGCCACCACGCCACTGACTTCTTTGCCCGTCATCGGGTGGCCACCGATGGCATGGATACCCACCGGAAGTTTGCCCATCGCCTCGCAAATATCGCGTTTCGTGCTGCCAATGTCAATAAGCAGCGTATTCGAGCGCAGATACGAGCCGATGCGTTTTTCCAGCATCGTTTGAATGATGCGAACAGGCGCACACAGAATCACCGTGTCGGCCTCGCTCACACCCTCTCGCAGATCGTCGGTGGCATGGTCAACGATGCCCTGCGTCAGTGCATACTCGCGGGACTCCGGGTTAGCTTCCACGCCCGTAATGACCGCTGCACGGGATCGCAGCGCACGCGCCAACGATCCCCCCATCAGCCCCAGCCCGACCACCGCCAGATGGCGGCTCTGAAAGCCCGTGCCGCCCGTCATCAGGCCGTCCGCCCTACGGCATTCGCCACGCGCCGCACCTGTTCCACCATGGACTTGAAGCGATCTGGCTTCAAGCTCTGGCGGCCATCCGACACGGCTTCTTCCGGCTTGGAGTGGACTTCCACGATCAAGCCATCCGCGCCCGCTGCCACCGCCGCCCGCGCAATTGACTCGACATATTCCCACAGCCCGACCGCATGGCTGGGGTCAGCCAGCACGGGCAGATGTGTGAGCGCCTTCAGCACCGGAATCGCGTTGACATCGAAGGTGTTGCGCGTCGCCCGTTCAAACGTGCGGATGCCGCGTTCGCACAGCATCACGCGCTTGTTGCCGTTCGACAGCACATATTCGGCGGACATCAGCAAATCCTCAACCGTGCTGCTCATGCCGCGCTTGAGCAGAATAGTGTGCTGCGTCTGCCCGACGGCGTTCAGCAGGCTGAAGTTTTGCATGTTGCGTGCACCGATTTGCAGCACATCCGCGTACTGGCACACCAGCGGAACTTGCGCGGTGTCCATTACCTCGGTCACGATGGGCAAGCCGGTGCGCTCCCGCGCCTCCGCCAGCCATTGCAGCGCCTTCTCACCGAAACCCTGAAAGCTGTAGGGCGAAGTACGCGGTTTGAACGCGCCGCCACGCAGCGCCGTCGCGCCGGCCTCTTTCACCTGTTCCGCCACCTCGATGATCTGTTCGCGGCTTTCCACCGAACACGGCCCGGCGATAATCAGCACCTTGTTCCCGCCCATCTGACTGCCGTTCAGCGGGACGAGCGTATCCGCCGGATTAAAATGGCGGCTGGCGAGTTTGTACGGCACAGAAACGCGCACCACCCGTTCCACGCCGTCCATTGAACTATAGTTGTCCTCGCGCAGCGGCGTAGGGCTTTCGCCCACCACCCCGATAATGGTCTGCTGCTCACCTTCGGTCAGGTGCGGCGCGTAGCCATCCCCCCGTACACGATTCATCACATCGGTAATCTGCTGCACGCCCGCACCGGGCTTCATAATGACGATCATGCTTAGTTCCCCTTATCCTCATCACTCAAAACGATTTTGTTATCCGGGTATAAATCAGGCCGCAGCGCCATCGCACCGTGCATATACACATGCTGAATGGCATCCATCGGCTTCTCGGTATTCCAGTGAATTAGGATGCGGATGCACATCGGAATACCGTTCGGCACATCCACCTCCTGCGCCCCCATCAGCGCCGCCCGGTGCCACCCCAGATCACGCGCCGCCTTCGCGGGAAATGCCGCGTTCAAATCCGGCGTGGTGGTGAAGATGACGCTAGCGACAAAATCCTCCTCTATCCCGTTGATCTCGATCACTTTCTGCAACAATTCACGAGTCGCGCTCAGGATGGCCGGAGCCGTATTCTCGTTCACTGTCGTCGCACCGCGCACGCCCAAACACAGCATAGTCTCGCTCCCTGAAGTGACTGAAAAAGACAACAAAAAAGGCGCGGAGCGTTTTGCTCTGCGCCTTCGGTACTCCCGAACTGATAAGGGTCTACGTCGTCAGTCCAGACCCGGCACACAACGCTCCATCCGCCTCTATGGGGCTGCTAAAGTAATAATAATAATAGGGGCGGTAGGTTGCGGTATGCATCACGAGTTTGAAAATCAGTTCCCTATACAATGGCGCAAAGGCTAACACAACCTTACGCAAGTTGTCAAATTTCTATCCAGCGACATCCAGAGCGGTACGCAATTCCCCTGCCAACGCCCCCACCGCCGC
>CAIVEA010000650.1 GCA_903904765.1 uncultured Chloroflexota bacterium | reverse complement strand
TGCCCGGTGCTGACGATGTCGCCTACGCTGACATATTGCTCGGTCTGATGCCAGTAGCCGGTATAGATTCCCCATCCGTGATCTATGATGGTGGCGTTTCCGCGAATGTTCAGCCGATCTACCATGACCACCACTCCAGAAGCTGCTGCCAGCACGGGCGTGCCGGGTGCGCCTGCGAAGTCCGTCCCGGAATGGTAATGGTCGAATGGGCCACCGTTATAAGAACGGTTGCGACCAAAGGGTGAAGTGATGCTGGCGGCGGCGGGCAGCCCCATCGGGCCATCGAAGTAACGGGTTGCAGTGAAGTTTCCCATCACACTTTGCAGGATGGACTGTTCGGCGGCTTCGACATTCGGGTTCAGCAGGTCGGCTTGGTCAGCGCCGATGGTCAACGACTCGCGTCCATAGCCACCTGCGATCACTTGTAAGTTCAAGGTGAGAGAGGTTTGCCCACCGTTGGCATCGGTGAAGCCTAAGGTCATCGGGTACACACCAGCAGCGGTAAAGACCGGAATGCCGACGAAAGTGGTGTGTAGGGTGTTATTGTCTTCAGAGGCGATATTCAGCGACTTATCCATAAACGTCCCACCCACGTTCACTGGAATAGTTGATGTGAATCGAATGCGTGCGGATTTGCCCTCGATGAGCAGGGGCGGATTAACGGTCAGGTTGCTGATGGTTGTGGGTAAGTCGAGCGCGATTTGTGGCGTTTCTCCAAGAGGGATAATCAACTGTTGTCCGGCGTAGATGAGCGTGGGATCGCTAATGCTATTGGCCTGTGCAAGCGAATTGACAGTCAGCCCGAAGTGGGTTGCAATCCGAAACAGGGTATCACCCCGTTGCACCACATAAAGCATTGTGCTGCCCGGATCGGCAGCGGACGGTTGCGGAGACTGTGGAGCGAGCGCAACCGGAGTGGGCTGGGCTGGCGTGGTTTCGGGCGCGTTACTGATGGATAGCACTTGCCCGATATAGAGTGTATTGATGTCGGTGATGTTGTTGCGGGCGGCCAGTTCTTCTACCGTTTGGTTGTACAACTGGGCGATGCTGCGGAGCGTTTCGCCAGCCTGTACGACGTGGATTAGCGGTTGTGCCACCGCGCCCGCAGATGTGGGTACGAGTAACCGCTGTCCAACTTGAATATTACTGGGATCGGCCAGACCATTCAATGAAGCTAGGTCGCTGACGGTAAGGCCATACTGACGGGCTATGCGGTAGAGCGTTTCGCCACGCTGTACTACATGGATAGTGACATTGGCGGTATTGTCCTGCGCTTGTAACGGCCATGTGAGTAAAAGCGCGAGCGCGATCACCAGCAAACTGCGCTGAATCATACAGCTTCCTCATCGAAGCGCAGCACATCCCCAATTTTGACCCTGTTGAGGATGCTGGGGTTCGCTTCCACGAAATATTGGGCTGGCGCTTTGGGCGCATACACAGGTCGCCAAGGTTTGGCGAGGCAGGTGTCTACGACCTTGCCCCGTGCATCTAGCCAGAGTACGCCGATGCTGAAGAACATAAAGAACATGTGGATGCTGGTGTTGGAGCGACTTTCGGAGTCGGTTACAAACAGCAATCCTTCATTTTCAGGTAGGTGGCGCACGAGTTGCAGACCTCGAAATCGCGTCAAAAAAGTATCGCACAAACGGACACGAGCCAGAACAATTTCGTGCTTGCGAAGGCTGCGCAGCACGCGCCATTTGGTACTCATGGGATAACCAAGACCTGCCCAACGAAAATGAAGTTCGGATTATTCAAGTTGTTGGCCTGCATCAACTGCGCCACACTACGCTTAAAGCGGAGCGCGATTTTGTAGAGCGTATCTCCGCCACGAACGATGTAGGTGGTGTTTTGCGGTGCGGGCGGTTGAGTTGTGGCGCTGACACCCGCGCCGGAGACATCCCCGCCGCCTGTGACCACTGCACCCGGGCCGGTGGGGATGAGTAGGCGCTGGCCGACACGGATGACGTTCGGGTTGGTGATGCCGTTCAACTGCGACAGTGTGGCGATGTTGGTACTGAAGCGTACTGCCACGCGCAGCAGCGTATCACCGGGCTGTACCACATACACGAATGTTTGTGACGAACCGGGCGCTGCGGTTACAACGGGCGCGTTTGAGGTTGGTGTGGCTGTTGCCGGAATGACCGGCGGTTGGCGTACAGGGATGAGCAGCGATTGACCGACACGGATGAATGCGCTTGCGCTCAAGCCGTTGGCGCTGATGATGGCTTCGATGGTGCTGCCATAGAGTGTTGCCAGATTGCCCACTGTATCACCCTGCTGAACGATGTGGGTGATGTTGCTCTGGAAACCACCTTGCGGGGTGGGTACCGATGTGGGCGGTAGACTGGTAGCAGTCGGTGGCAGGGGCGTGGCACTCGGCGCTAGGGATTCCTGCGTCGGGGTGGCGGAGGCCACAGCGACTACGATACTGGTCGCGCTCGGTTCAACCGGAATGGGTGTGGCGGTGGGCGGTACCGGCGTGGCACTGGGCGGAACTGGAGTGGCAGAGGCATCGGTTTGCTGTGTCGGGGTAGGCTCTACTGTGTTTGTCGCGGTGGGCTGCGGGATAGCGGTATTGGTGGCGGTGGCCGGGATAGTCGCGGCGGTTGTCAGAGATGCGTCATCCACATAGATATTGTTGTTCTTGACGGGAACACTGACGGTGGAACGAATGAATACGGTCACTGCATTGTTCAGCGCCGAGGTTGTCACGCTGTACTGGTTGTAAGCATCGTATTGCAGGTTGGGCTGCGACCATACGATCGCCCCACTGGTGGCATCGGTTCCACCAGTGGGATCAATACCCACTTGAACGACGATGCCACCGTCCTGTTCGCTCTTGTTGACATCATCGAAACTGCTTGACCACACGTAAATATAGGCGGTGAATGTCAGTTGTGCGCCATTGCTCACACCGTTCACACGCTGATAGAGGCCGCCATCGTGGGTGGCGAAGAAGGTCTGGTACTGCTGGGCATCACTACCGGAACGGATGCGCGGCACGCCAAGACCGTTGGTTGTATCGGTGGCTGGATAGTATTCCGGTTGGATATTTTCGGAGGCGGATGCACCACCGCTAACGTGCCAAGGAGTCCATCCTTGAGCGACCTGCCGGGGAGGAACGCCGTCCAGAGATTGGAAGGGTGCTTCAAAACCGGGGTTGGTGAGCAGATTCTGCTCTTGTGCGCCTGCTGGCACAACGACCCATACGAAAAGGAGGCTGAACAAGCAGCAGATAATCGAGCGTTGAATCTGTTTTCTCATGACAATCCCACCTATGTGCGTCAGCGCGATGAGGCACACAGATTATACAGAGGATATAAGATTTGCGAAACCGATTAATGGTGTTGCAGGTGGGATTAGTGGAGTGGGATCAGGCTTTTTCGGCGAGAACCCTGCGAACACTTTCGAGCAGTTCGGTAGGGCCGAACGGCTTCGTGACGTAATCATCCACTTTTGCGATGTGCAACCCAAGCACCTTATCTATGCTCTGCGCCCGCGCCGTGACCACAATGACGGGGATATGACTGGTGGCGGGGTTGGCTTTCATGCGCTGATAGACTTCCCAACCGTCCATGTCTGGCATCATGAGATCGAGCAAGACGAGGCGCGGTTGGATATCCTCGATGATTTGCAAACCTTGCATGCCACCCGGAGAACCGATGACCTCGAACCCGTCACGCGAGAGGATGAGGCGCATCAGGTCAATCATTTGCGGTTCGTCTTCGATGCAAACCACACGGGTGGGAGTCATTCGAGCGCCTCCAGACAATTAGAGGAAAACAAGCGCACTTCCATAATTATCTAGTTTACCATGACTATTCTCAGTGTGGCTATTCGTTTTGTGAATTGTTTATAACAATTGCACCGAATATCGTAAAGCAACATCACAAATTTTATCGGGGAACTTCATGATGTTGGCGGCAGCGTGCCTCATACGCCTCATGAGCACCGACAAAGATAATCGGGTCGTCGTAGTTGGCGGGTTTGCCGTTGACGAGACGCTGTGTGCGACAGGCATCTTCGCCGCAGATAACGCAGATGGCGTGTAACTTAGTGACCTCCTCGGCGATGGCGAGTAGTTGCGGCATGGGGCCGAACGGTTCACCACGGAAGTCCATATCGAGGCCAGCGAGGATGACCCGTATGCCGCGTGAGGCCAAATCCTGCACGACATTGACGATTCCTGCATCGAAGAACTGCACTTCGTCTACGGCAACCACCGTCGTGCGCGAATCGAGGTTGGCGAGGAGTTCGACTGAATCGCTGACGGGGATGGCCTGATAATCCTGTCCACTGTGGCTGGTGACTTTTTCGATACTGTAGCGGTCATCAATGCGCGGCTTAAAGACCTGCAACTCTTGGCGGGCGATGACGGCGCGACGGGCGCGACGGATGAGTTCTTCGGTCTTGCCGCAGAACATGCTGCCACAGACGACTTCTACGCGACCACTATGGTGACGCATGCTGCCTCCATACAAGACAAGAGGCAGACCTCGGTGTGGACGGTCTGCCTCTTATAACGATCAACTGCGGAAAATTTACTCCGGCGCTTGGGGAAGCTCGTAGCCACGAGCACGCAGAGCCTTCTTCAGATCAGAGATGACCTTGCGACCAATGCCGGGAATTTCGAGTAGCTTTTCTTCGCCTTCAGCCAGCTTGGAGAGGAAGTCGCCAACGATCTTGACACCATGCTCTTCGAGGATGGTGACATAACGCTTGCCGAGGTCGAAATCGCTGATGGGGGCATCGGGCGAAGTCTGCGCCACTGCACGGGCTTCGACTTCGGCACGGCGATTGTCGCGCACCTGAAGGCGCTTGAGGAAGCGATCAACCTGACCTTCGGTGTCCACGATGCGTTGTTCACCGGTATAGAAGGGGTGGCAGGCCGAGCAAATATCGGTGCGGATTTCCGGTACAGTTGCGCCGGTCTTCCACGTATTGCCGCAGGCACAGACCACGTTGGCTTCGGCGTACCACTGCGGATGAAGCTTTTCTTTCATTTCTCTCGCGTCCTTTTGCCGCGTCACGGCCCCCGCCGGGGTAGCGTAACGCCACGTATGGGTAAAGTTGTGTACTGCGCGGGCTATTCAGCCGCTTCAGCCTGAGGGTAAACGGAAATGCACTTCTGACCATCGCGCCCGCGCATGCGCTCAAAGACCACCACACCTTCGATTTTAGCGTAAATGGTGTGATCTTTGCCGATGCCGACATTTTCGCCGGGCTGGAAATGTGTCCCGTGCTGGCGAACGATGATATTGCCGGGAATAACGAATTCCCCACCGTAACGCTTCACACCGAGGCGCTGCGAATTACTATCGCGCCCGTTGCGGCTGGAGCCGCCACCTTTTTTGTGTGCCATTGTGATCTGCTCCTGTAATTATTTCTGAATCGCGTCAATCCGCAGACGGGTGTAATACTGGCGATGACCGTTCGTTTTGCGGTAGTTGGTGCGCTGGCGGTAGTGGAAGACGATGATCTTCTCGCCCCGGAACTGTTCCACGACAGTCGCCTTGACCTTCGCGCCTTCGACGAAAGGCTGACCGATCACGGTTGTCTCGCCGTCACCGACGAGCAGGACATCCGAAATCTCGATGCTGTCATTCACGTTATGAGGAAGTTTTTCGACATCCAGAAAAGCGCCAACCTCAGCGCGATACTGGTGTCCGCCGGAGCGGATAATAGCGTACATGTGTTATCTCCCAATCTTCACTTGCCACCGCCGCTGTACCTGCTTCATAGGCACATACTACGGGGAAAATGGGCTGTGAACGGCTTGTAAATAGCAGAACCGCCATTATAGGGCGTTCACGTGAGAGCGTCAACGGTGGGATGCCGTTGAATCGCGGATTGCCCCGTGACAGGTTCAATCGGTGATGAACATGGCATCCCCGAACGAGAAGAAGCGGTAGCCTTCGCGCTTGGCGGTTTCGTAGGCTTCACGGATGGTGGTTTGGCCTGCGAACGACGACATCATCATGAGCAGGGTGGATTTGGGCAGGTGAAAGTTGGTGATGATGGCATCCACCACGCGCCAGCGATAGCCGGGGTAGATGAATAAATTGGTGTCGCGCTCGAAGGCAGTCACAGGTCGCCAAGGGCAGCTTGTGGGCGTTTCCATCGCTTGCGATGGCTCCAGTCCTGCACTGAGCAAGCCAGCAGTTTCCAGCGTGCGGGCGCTGGTCGTGCCGACGGCGATGACGCGCTTGCCCGCCAACTTTGCATCGTTGATGGTACGCGCATCATCGGGGGAGAGGTAGGCGTATTCGCTGTGCATGTGATGATCTTCGATGTGATCCACTTTGACGGGCTGGAAGGTGTCCAGCCCAATGTGCAGCACACAGTTGGCGATGCGAACACCTTTGTCGCGCAGCGCCATGAGCAAATCGGGGGTGAAGTGCAGGCCGGCGGTTGGCGCGGCGGCAGAACCTTCTTGCCGACTGTAAATAGTCTGGTAGCGTTCGCCATCATCGAGGCGGGTATGAATGTAGGGCGGGAGAGGTGTTTCGCCCAGTTCTTCCAGTAGATCGTTCACAGGTTGGCTGAAGGTGATAACCCGTTCCGAACCTTGCCATGCTTCGGTTACTTCGGCATAGATGGTAGCATTCGGAAAGTTCAAGCGCGTTCCTACAGTGACTTTGCGCCCACCCGCCAGCGCATGCCAGCGCAGATCGTCTAGCTGGCGCAGCAGGAGCAGTTCCACGCCGCCGCCTGTGGCCGCTTTGACCGCTTGCAGGCGGGCGGGGATGACGCGGGTGGTATTGATGACCAGCACATCCCCCGCAGAGAGATAATCCGCAATATCGCGGAAAATGCGGTGCTCGATCTGTCTGGTTTGCCGATTCAGAACCATCAAACGTGAGGAGTCGCGGGGTTCGATGGGAGTCTGGGCGATGAACGATTCAGGTAGTTCGTAGTCAAATTCAGAGATGTTCATGGTTTGTTGATGAGCCGGATGATGATATTCACAACGATGGTCAGGATGATGCTGAGCAGTATCATGCTGGCGACAGGCATAAAGCAGGTGAAGCCCTGTGTTTCAACTTTGATGTCCCCCGGCAAATCGCCGAGGTTCTGCAAGAAGGGCAAGCGGCTGATGAACATGAGCACCGCGCCGAGAATGGTGACTCCGATGCCGATGATGAGCAGCGCCCGTCCGATCTGGTTCATGTCCATACGGGTATCCCTTAAAAGAGAGGCGGTTGATTTTCAGTAGATGAGGCGGGCGGGGTGTAACCGAGATGCTCATAAGCAAAGGGCGTGGCGGTTCTGCCGCGCGGCGTGCGGGCAAGGAAACCGAGCTGTAGCAAATAGGGTTCGCATACGTCCATGATGGTCGCGCTGTCTTCGCTGATGGCGGCGGCGATCGTTTCCAGACCGACAGGCCCGCCGCCGTACTTTTCGATGATGAGCGTGAGGATACGGCGGTCAACATCATCTAAACCGAGATGATCAATGTTGAGCAGGGCGAGCGCCTCACCCGCTACCGGCCCGGTGATGATGCCCTGAGCGCGTACCTGTGCATAGTCACGCACGCGGCGTAACAGGCGCAGGGCGACACGGGGTGTTCCCCGTGCGCGGCGGGCGATTTCGGTTGTGCCTTCGGGCTTAATCTCGATTTTGAGCATGTCGGCGGCGCGCCGGATAATGTGTTCCATTGCGGGCAGATCGTAGAAATCCAACCGAAATTGTGCGCCGAAGCGATCTCGCAGCGG
>CAIVEA010000649.1 GCA_903904765.1 uncultured Chloroflexota bacterium | reverse complement strand
GGCAGCGGTCAGCCCCGCCACGCGCATCGCGTCATGGCTGGCAGCCACCGCCATGCTAGTAGTGGTATCGGTTGCGCTGCGAACACGGCGTTCCTTAATGCCCGTGCGAGCGACAATCCATTCATCGTTGGTATCTACCATCTTGGAAAGATCGTCGTTGGTCAGCACTTTTTCGGGAACGTATTTACCCCAACCCGTAATTTCAGAACGCCGCATATTCATCAAAAAGCTCCTTCAAACGCTCTTCGTTTCCCATCCCAGAAAAACAATACCCCGCCTATTATGGTAGGGCGAGGTATTAGCGGGCAAGTACGAACTATTACAGAGTGACCATTTCTTGCTTTTCGCGGCGGGTATCGTCCATCATGCGCCGCCACGTCAGCAACATAAACCCGGCCACCAGCGCCGCGCCCGCTGCAATTTGTACTCGCGGCGGCAGGTAGCGTATCCGCGCCACCACGCCCTGCCGGTGATTGCCGATCAAATCATGCTTCAGGCGGCCCACAAAACGGCGCGACGGCGCAGCCCCCACCAGCGTATGATGCAACCGCTGAATGATGCCGAGGAATCCTTCCACCTGAGCGCGGGGGACGGCATACCGACTGACAATCGTATCCAGATCAACGCCGTCATCTGCCAGAAGCGCATCGGTCACGGCGGCCAACAGATTTTCAATATGCTGCTCGGTGGTCATTCAATCGTTCCCTTGCTTGCGTACTTTGGCTTCAGTCGGGTTCGCGCCCCGCCGGACACCCACCCGCGTTTGCTGCATCTCAATATCGTCCCGTAAAGCGATCAGCGTTCGGTGATACAACGACTTAATCGCCCCCTCCGTCCGATCCAGAATCGCGCCCACTTCGGCATTCGACAAGCCGGAAACGAACTTCAGGTACAAAAGCTGCTGACGCTCCTCCGGCAGCCGACCAATCGCTGCCAGTAAATGATCGCGCTCCTCCTGATCTTCGGTGGCCGAATCCGGCGCATCGAAGTGCAGCCCTGCGTTGACAAATTCCTCCAGCGGGATAATCTTGCGCCGCCCACGATCCCGATGCCAGTTGGCGACCAGATTGTGCGCGATGCGGTACAACCACGCTTGAAACGGCACACCACGATCTGTATAGGTTTCGATGTGCGCCATCGCCCGGTGAAACACCCCCGCCGCCAAATCTTCTGCGTCGTGGTGGTTGCCCGTCCGGTAGTAGATGTACTTGTAGATTTTCTCGACATACCGTTCGTAGAGCACGCCAAAGGCTTCGGAATGATCCTTCGCCAGAATGACCAGCTCGGTATCCGGTAAAGTCGTCAGGTCAGGTTTGCGTTCGCGTCGTTTGAAGAGTTTCATTGGATATAAAAACCCGCCACAGGCCGAATGGTTACGCCTGTGGCAAAAGATTGCTGTTAGAGGATGATGAAGCCCAGCCGGGTCGCCCGCACCACCGCTTCGGTGCGGCTCTGCACGCCCAGCTTGCTCATGATGGCATTCACATGGAATTTCACGGTATGGTCGGTGATCGTCAGCCGCTGGGCGATGATCTTGTTGGGCAGCCCTTCCGCCAGCAGTTGCAACACGTCCATCTCTCGCGGGGTGAGCGCCTCGGCGGGCGGTTCGGGCGCGGCGGGGGATACCAGCAGCGCCGTCGTCAGCGCGGGTTCGAATACGGTCAGCCCCTCCAGCACCGCCCGTAACGCGGCGCTCAGACCATCGGCGCGGGTATTGCCCAGCAGCAGCCCCCGCGCTCCTGCCGCCCATGCCTCCGCCGCCTCTTCCGGTTGCTTGAGCAGCGCCACCACCGGCACATCCGGTGGCAGTTTGGGCGCGGCCTCCCATCCCCAATCCCAGACCAGCACCTCGGCGGCAGATTGTTCCAGATCGGCGGTCACATGCTGCCCGCTGGACTGACCCACCACATCCACATCCGGTTGTCCGGCCAGCAGCGCCGCCAGCCCCATACGCGCCAGCGGGTTCTCCGCCACAATTAGCACTTTCATCAGAACACTGCTCCACTTCCGGGGACAAAGCCCCCTGTGTAGAAACAGTGTACGCTGCCGAGAATAAGAAACCCGCATACAGCGGCTGAGAAACTACCCCGCCGGGGGCAAATCGAACGGCCCCAAGCGCACATGGTCGCCGCCGGAGGTCAGCGTCACCCGCGCCCCGCTTTCCAGCGCGTAATGCCCCACACCCACCCACAGCGCCCCTTGCAGCGCGACCACATCCCCCGCCGCAAAATCAGCCATCACCACAGCGCGATCCCCCACTTGCCACAAATGCAGTTGCAGCGGCACATCGCTCCCCATTCGGAAATCGCCGTCCAGCGTTGCATTGTCGCGCAGATGGTGAAACTGCTGCATCGTCCCCACAGCTTGCGGTGCATCCGCCGCCCACAGCGTCGAAAGGCGCAGGCGATCCCCCACGCGGCGCACTTTCCAACCCAGCAAGCGCGTGCCATCCGCAAAAGCGACCTCCGGCTGGAGCAGCGTGAAGCCCTGCGGCGCGGCCTGCCCGTCATAGGCGGTCATCACGAACGGCAGCACACCCTCCCCTTCGCGGCGCGGGTAATATTGCACATCATCCGCCAACCCCGCCGCCACCAGTTCTTCCCACGCCTGAAACGGCTCCAACGTCCCGACCAGTGTGGCGGGCGCATCCGGCAGAAGCAATAGACTATCGCCGCCGATAATGCGGTGCGGGCGCGTGTACCACAGCGCCGCGAACACCGCCGCCTCACCATCCCGCAGCGGGTCGCCACCATGCGTGAAGAACAGCGCAACGCGATCATCCGGCACGGTTTGCGCCACCCCCCGCGAAATGCCCAACGGCGTGCCCAGACCGCCGGGAGTTTCCACCCGTCCGCCGAGCGTGATACTCTCGCCCAACCACAGCGCCGCCGTCCCGCACACGCAGATCAGCAGCACCGCCAGCGCAGCCCGCACCCACCGCCCATGCCACCGCGTCACCGCCGCGCCCACCATCAACGCCAGCGCAGGCATCGCCGCCAGCAGGTAATGGATGAATACGGGGGTGCTGTGGCGGGTGAAGAACACCGCCCCCGATAGCAGCAGCACCAGCGTAATCTCCGGCAGGGGCGCATCCTGTGCGCGGCGGCGAAGCGGCAGCAGCGCAACCAGCCCGACCCCGCACAGCAGCAGCGATCCCGCCGCGTATAGCCCATTCTGGCTGACGGTATCCCGCTGGCCGGTAATCATATAACCCCATCCCTGCCCCGCCGCCAGTTGTGCCAGCGCCGTGAACGCGCCGCCATCCACCTGCGCCCCGCCGGAAGCGGAGCGAAAAGCATCTAGAACGTCCGGGCGGTGCAGCAGCACTTCCAGTGCGAAGGGCAGCGCCGCCACGCCCGCCAGCACCGCGCCGATCAACAGCGGTCGCCAGCGCCGCCACCAGCCAAAACGCAGCACCAACCACAGGCTACCCAGCGCCAGCGCTGCGCCTGCAAAATGCACCTGAAATGCGAATCCCGCCACAAAAATGTGCAGCGCCAGCGCCCACGCGCTCCCACGTTGCGCCGCCTTATAAGCCGCCGCTGCCCATACAATACCCAGTACCGGCAGCAAATCCGGCGCCCAGATACTGCGGCTGTAGAGGACGGCGAACGGGGATGCCGCAAGAAACAGCGCCGCCGCCACGCTCGCCCATGCGCCCCATGCCGCCCGCGCCAGCCAGCCCGTTAGCGCCACCGCCACCACACCGAGTACACCTGTGAACAGCGTTGCCAGCAGCGGGTCGGGCGAGAGGGCATAGGGCAGCGCATAAATCCATGCGGCAGCGGGCAGATTCGGCACACCCGCCGAGGAGGGCATGCCGATGGTGGCGAATACCCCGTCCCGCGCCATATCCAGCGAGATCAGGCTCAACCGCGCCTCATCGAAAGCGAACGAGTTCACGCCTGCCCAACCGAGGCGCAGCACCGCCGCCAGCACCAGCACAGCAGCGAAGGCCAGCGCCTGCCAGCGCGTCCAGCGGGGCGCATCCGTAGTGGTCATCAGCAGCCCTGCTGGAAGGCCGATGCACCGAGCAGCATCGCCGCCGTCTGGTAGGTAGTCGTGTACGGCTTGCGATCACCCAGCGGATGTGGCGCGACTTCCAGCAGCGCCCCGCCGCCCGTCAGCATAGCCACGCGCGCCCCCGGCACAGCCTTCAGCGTGTTCAGGCCGATAGGTGTGAGCAAACGTTGGCTCAAAAAGTTGTAATCGTAGACCGTTTTCAGGCGATAATCGCCCGTCCCCGGCGCATCCAGCATTTGCATATCCAGCGAGATCAGGCCGAAGCCATAATCCGGCTGCACCG
>CAIVEA010000648.1 GCA_903904765.1 uncultured Chloroflexota bacterium | reverse complement strand
GCCGCTGATCTTCTCGCGCCGCATCACCCGTGCTGCTTCCTGCATCAGGATGAACGGTGCGCGGCTGTTCACGCGGAAAATCTGATCCCACAATTCGACGGAGGTATCATCCAGCGTGCCACGTGTGGTCACACCCGCCGCGTTCACCAGCCCATCCACGCGCCCGAAACGCTGGTCGCAAGCGTGGACGATGTTGCGGCAGTCGGCTTCTATTTCCAGATCAGCCGGGACGAACAGGGTTTCGCTCCCCAGCGCAGCTACTTCCGCCGCCACACGCTCCCCGTTGGCTTTGCCGCGTCCGGTGATGACGATGCCCGCCGCGCCCGCTTCCGCCGCATGATGGGCAAGCCCTTCGCCCAAGCCCTGCGTGCTGCCCGTGATGATGACAATTTTTCCCTGCAATGATTTGCTGCTCATCCGCTAGTACTCCCTTTGCTTGTGTTGAACGACCCGGCCATAGATTGTAGACCCTTCAGGCGATCTTTGATCCCCTCGTAGTGAAACACCATGCTATCCTGCATGGCCTGAATATCACGCGCTTCCAGCGCCTCCAGAATGCGGACGTGCCGCTGGTAGGTACGCATTAGGTCGCTGGGGCCGGGCAGCGAACGCAGCCGCCGCGCCTGATAGAACACGCCCCAGAACACATCCAGTATCTTGCCGACTACCGCGTTATCCACATTAATCCACAGGGTCTGGTGGAACAGGCGATCATGCTCCGCCGAGTATGTGCCTGCTTCAGCGGCGCGGCGCATCTCGTCCACAATGTCGCGCAGGCGGGCGATCTGTTCGGGGGTTACGCCCTCCACAGCGCGGGGGATAAGGCCGTATTCCACATGAAAGCGCACTTCCAGAATGTCGGCTAGTTCGGTGAGGTTGAACATGATGCCGAAGCCGAAATTCTCCAGCAAGGCGTTGAACGAAAAACTGCCCACGAACAGCCCCGCCCCGGAGCGCCCTTCCACAATGTCCAGCATCTCCAGCGCCTTCACCGCCTCGCGCACCGAGTTGCGGCTCACGCCCAATTGACTCGCCAATTCCATTTCGGAGGGCAGCGGGTCGCCCGGTTTGAGTTCATTCTGGATAATATAGTCTTTGATGGACTGCTGAAGCATTTTGTAGAGTGGAACGCGCTGCTGCACGGGCTTGATGGGAAATTGCGGGTCTGGCATGGTTATCCTTTGCACTCACTTCCAAATTTCCCCAGCCGCCGATATAATCTATCCTACAGTTGGATAGCATGATTATATCAGGGGTGATTGTGCTGTCAATTCGAGCGCCCGTCGCCCATCCACCAACCCCTGCTGAGGAGACACGACCATGACGATTCGCATCGGGAATGCGCCTGTTTCGTGGGCGATCTATGAGTTCAAAGACATCGAACCCAAGTATCATTTCAGCCGCGTGCTGGATGAAATCGCCAGCACGGGTTACGTCGGCACCGAGTTAGGCCCTTGGGGTTTCCTCCCGCCTGATGCAGCGGCGCTGCGCCCCGAACTGGACAAACGCGGCTTGCAGATGGTTTCGGCCTATGTCCCCGTCAAACTGGTTGCCCCGTCGGCGCATCCAGCAGCAGAAGCCGAAGCGATCAAGGTCGGCAAACTGTTGGCGGCGCTGGGCGCAAAATATATCGTGCTGGCGGACGACAACGGCACGGTGCCGGAACTCATCAACGAAGCCGGACGCGCACAGGGTTCGCGCCTGTCGGATACCCAGTGGGATGTGGTCGCCAACGCCGTCAACCGCATCGCCCGCAAGGTGAACGAGGAAACCGGCCTGAAATTCGCCTTCCACCATCACTGCGCTGGCTATGTGGAAACGCCGCAGGAAATCCGCAACCTGATGGATCGCACCGATGCCAATCTGGTCGGCTTGTGCTTGGACACCGGACATTACCAGTACGGTGGCGGCGACGCGCTGGAAGCCGTCCAGACCTACGGTTCGCGCATCTGGCACCTGCATTTCAAGGACTGCGATATGAACGTCCGCAGCCAGTGCGCCGCGAAAAAGCTGAACTATTTTGAAGCGGTGGGCGCAGGCGTGTTTTGCGAACTGGGCAAGGGCGGCGTGGATTTCCCCGCCATCATCGCTGGCATGGAGAAGCTAGGCTTCGACGGTTGGGCGACGGTGGAGCAGGACATTCTGGTGGAAGATCTGGATGCCCCCCGCGAAAGCGCCGCCCGCAACCGCGATTATCTGCGCGGCCTCGGCCTGTAGTCCCTATCCCCTTTGTTTCTCCTCGCCCATCGCACTGACCGGAGATGTTCCGGTCAGTTTGATTCATGACCAATCCGCGTAAACAATTAGGCGCAAGTGGTGGCATTTTGTTACAATAGACGCGATTGGGGTTACGGTCACACGATTTATGATGAGTATGCTATGACGAACCTGCACACCAGTACCGAAAAAGAGACACAGAACCGTACCAATTTGCGCGTGCGTGCCATCACCTCATTCACGCTCGGCCCGCTGGTGCTGGTCGTCACCTTTATAGGCGGCACGGCGTTCACTGTCTTGGGGCTGGGGCTGGCGATCTTTTCCATGCTGGAGTTTTGCGCCCTCGGCACAGACCGCAAAATGGCGGGCATCGTGTCCATCGGCCTGCCCGCAGTGGTGGCACTGGTGCTGACTGTCAGTGGTCACGAATATGGCTGGGTGTTGGCGCTGTTGCTGGCGGTGATGGCGGCGGGGTTACTGATCGAATCCCTGCGGCGTTCGCCAGAAAGTCCTGCCATAGGCAGGCGCACGATGTTCACACTGGTGGCGCTGCTGTATTCCGGCCTGCCCTCCGCCATCTTGATCGAACTCCGTGCCATGCCGGACGGCCTGATCTGGATCATATTCCTGTACTTCATCACATGGGGGACGGATACGCTGGCCTTCTTCGGCGGGCGAATGTGGGGCAAGCACAAACTTGCGCCGCGCATCTCGCCCAAGAAAACGGTGGAAGGCGCGGTAGTGGGCATTATCGGCGGGGCGGCGCTGGCGCTGCTGCTGCTGGCGAATACCGAGAAGCTCTCCGCGCTGACGGTATTCGTGGCGCTGCTAGGTCCCGTGCTGGCAGTGGCGGGCGATCTGTTCGAGTCTGGCCTGAAACGCTACTTCCACGCGGGCGACTCTCATATTGCCGGCTTGAATATCATCCCCGGTCACGGTGGCGTGCTAGACCGCACCGATTCGCTAATCTGGGTAGCAGCACTGTGCTATGTGGCTTTCAAATTGGCAGGCATGGGCTTCTAATTTCATGTACAATCAGGCTGTTAGCTGTTAGCGAATGATTGAGAAAGAGGTTGCGGGGATGACCCAGCGCACAGATAAAGACAGCAGCAACCAGAACGCGCCCAACCGCGAAGAACTGCTGCAAATGGGCATTCGTGCCGCGAAAGCTGGCAACCGGGATGCAGCACGCATCGCCTTCCAGCAAATCCTATCGCAGGATAAGCGCAACGAACGTGCGATGATGTGGATGGCAAAGCTGGCAGATAAGCCCGCCGAGCGCCGCAAGTGGCTGGAACGGGCGCTCGAAATCAACCCGGACAACACCGCTGCTCAAGAAGCCATTCAGCGCATGGCCTACAAGACCAGCGCCCGCGAGAACCGCGTCCTGCTCATGTTTGGCATGGTGGTCGGCATTCTCATCGTGCTGGCGCTGGTCGTGATTCTGTTCTTCGCCCTCAGCCCCAAAGGTTAGCGGCCTATTCAGAACCTCACCCCCGTCCCCTCTCCAAGACGCGGAGTACCGCT
>CAIVEA010000647.1 GCA_903904765.1 uncultured Chloroflexota bacterium | reverse complement strand
GAAGGCCTGCATGGGGGCATACAACAGCGTCGGTACAGCGTCATCAGCGGCCATCACGGGCAGCAGGCTCAAATCATAGGCGCTGCGGAGAAGTTCGGTCGCCACCCAGCCATCCGGCGAGCGCAGCCATGTCCCGTCCGCCAGCCGCCCGATGGCGGTGAGCGCGTCCCCGCTGTAGAGCGTCCGCACCAGCGGCGCATCCACCGAAGGACTCTGGCGCAGATTTGCGCCCGTCGTCTCCGCCACCTGCACCGCCAGCGCGAGGAATGAATCCGAAGCGTCACTCTCGTTCTGGAGCGTGATGTCGCCAAAGGCCAGCATCACCAGCAATTGATCGGGCAGATCGGTACGCAGCCGCAGCAGCGCCGCACCCCACGTCTTGGCCGCCAGATCGAAGGGTCGTCCGGTCAGCGATTGCGTTTGCGCCAGCGACACGCTATCGCCCACATCAGCGAACGGGGTCGCTGCACCCTCTCGCGGTGTCCATTCCAGCGGCGGATAGCCGTAGCAGAGCGTGTTCAATCCGGTTTCGGCGCACGACTTGCGAACGGTCTCCACAGCCGCCTGCACGAAAGCGCGGCAGGCATCGTCGCTCTGGGCGGCGGCAGCCAGCGGCGCAACGAGGAGAACGAGCAAGACAAGCAGCGGCGGGAAAAAGCGTTTCATCAAGCCTGTTCCCCCGCCATCTCGTACAGTTCCACCAGCACGCCGCCCGTGCTCTTGGGATGCACAAAGGCGTAGCGCGTGCCATCCTCACGGGTACGCGGCGTGGTGTTGATGAGTTCCACGTTTGCAGCGGTCATCTGGGTCATCGCCGCTTCCAGATCGGCCACCGCGAAGCAGATGTGGTGCATCCCCGGCCCGCGCTTGGCGAGATACTTGGCGATGCCGCTTTCGTCGCCAATCGGCTGAAGCAGTTCCACCCGCGCCCCGCCCGCCTCCAGAAAGGCGATGTCCACTGCCTCGTGTTCGTTGTGTTCTTTGCCACCCAGCGGCAACCCTAACGCGCCTTGCCAAAAGTTCAAAGCGGCATCCAGATCGTCCACCACCACCGCCAGATGATCTATCTTCAACGGAGCCATTAGCATCCTCCTCCAGCGTAAAGTCCTCGATACGAATCCGCAGTTGGATCGCTTGGAACAGCCTATTATAGCGGTTCGCGGTACTATATTAGAGAGAAACGTTTCTTTTGATTGGAGGCTCCCCCCGATGGCAGTCGAACCCACCTCACTGACCCTCACCCTGACCGATGAACATCTCGCGCTGCAAAAGGCGGTGCGCGACTTCGCCCAGAAAGAGATCGTCCCGATTGCGGCGGAATACGACGAAACCGGCGAATTTCCGCTGGAAACGGTGCGTAAAATGGGCGAAATGGGACTGATGGGCATCGAAGTCCCCGAAGAATACGGCGGCGCGGGCATGGACGCGCTGGCCTACGTGCTGACAATGGTCGAGATCGCCAAAGCCGATGCCAGCCACAGTACCATCGTCAGCGTGAACAACTCACTCTACTGTCACGGCCTGATGAAATTCGGCACTGAAGCGCAGAAACAGCAATTCCTCGTGCCGATTGCCAGCGGCGAGAAAATCGGCGCATACAGCCTGACCGAACCCATGTCCGGCAGCGACGCGGCCACGATGGCGAGCCGCGCCGTACTGAACGAGGCTGGCACGCACTACGTCATCAACGGGCGCAAAAGCTGGGTGACGAGTGGCCCGGTGGCGGATTGTCTGGTGCTATTCACCATGACCGAGCCGGAAAAGGGCAACAAGGGCATCACCGCCTTCTTAATTGACGCGCACCAACCGGGCTTCATTCGCGGCAAAAAAGAGCCGAAGATGGGCATCCGCGCCAGCGCCACCAGCGAAATTGTGTACGACAACTACCTGTGTCCGGTGGAGAATGTGCTGGGCAAACCGGGCGAAGGCTTCAAGATCGCCATGACCGTGCTGGACGCGGGGCGCATCGGCATCGCGTCACAGGCGCTGGGCATCGCGGAAGCGGCTTACGAGGCCACGCTCCAGTACGCCCGCGAACGCACCGCCTTCGGTGACCCCATCGGTGCGTTCCAGATGACGCAGGCCAAGATCGCGGACATGAAAACGCGCATCGAAGCGACACGCCAGTTGATTTACAACGCGGTGCTGGCGAAAGAGCGCGGCAAAAAGACGGGCGGGCGCTACACCACCGAAGCGAGTATGGCGAAGCTGTTCGCCAGCGAAACCGCCATGTTCGTCACCCATGCAGCGGTACAGATTCACGGCGGCATCGGCTACAGCAAAGAGTATCCTGTCGAACGCTATTTCCGGGATGCCAAGATCACCGAAATCTACGAAGGCACGAGCGAGATTCAGCGCCTTGTGATCGCCCGCGCTGAACTCGGCCTGCGCTAAAGGACGCACATTCGCATGGCACTGCCCAAATCATTCCTATCCCCTGCCGAATATCTACGCCGCGAACGCGCTGGCGAGGCGAAGCATGAGTACGACGCGGGCGAGATATGGGCGATGGTCGGAGCCAGCCTGAATCATAATCTGATTGCGGGCAGCTTATTCGCTGCGCTGTACGGGCAATTACGCGGGAAACCATGCAATATCTTCCCTAGCGATATGCGCCTGAAAACGCCTAGTGGCCTGTACGCCTATCCCGACATCAGCGTCGTTTGTGGCGAAGTGCAATTCGAGGACAGCCACCAAGACACGCTGCTCAATCCGGTGGTGCTGGTAGAAGTGCTGTCGCCCTCCACCGAACGCTATGATCGGGGACGCAAATTCCAGCATTACCGCACCCTGCCCACCTTGCGCGATGTGCTACTGGTGGCACAGGACAGCCTCCGCGTGGAACAATACACTTGGCAGGCGGGGCGCTGGACGCTGATAGATGTAGGCGGCAACGACGGCGTGGTGCAGTTGGACTCCCTCGGCTGCGCTCTGCCACTGACCGCCATCTACGAACAAGTGACGTTTGATGACGCGAGTTAACCTGTTTTGACCTGAAAGGATGACCATTATGAGAGCAGCCATCATCACCGGACACGGTGGGCCGGAAGTTGTGGATGTGATAGACACCCTACCCGTGCCGGAACCGGGCGAAGGACAGGTGCGGATCAACATCAAAGCCGCCGCGCTTAACCGCCTCGATCTGTGGGTGCGGATGGGCTGGCCGGGACTGAAACTCGCTATGCCGCACATCATCTGCGCCGACGGCGCGGGCGTGGTGGATAAGGTCGGTGCGGGCGTGAACGGTTTCGCAGCAGGCGATCGGGTGTGCATTGACCCGACCATCGTTGAACCGAACAGCCCCGCGCTGATGACCGGACTCGAAAATCAGTCGCGCATTCACATCCTCGGTGAAAGCGTTCCCGGCGTGGCGGCGGAATATGTGGTGCTGCCGCAGCGCAACCTGCTCAAAATGCCGGACTCGGCCTCGTTCGCCGAAGCTGCCGCCGCCGGACTGGTGTACCTGACCGCGTGGCACTCGCTGATGACGCGGGGTGGCCTGCGAACGGGCGAAAGCGTGCTGATCGTGGGCGCGGGCGGCGGCGTGAACAGCGCCAGCATTCAGATCGCCAAGCTGACGGGCGCAACAGTCTACGTGATCGCCAGCAACGCCGACAAAGCCGCAAAAGCGCGTGAACTGGGCGCAGATGTGGTCATCAACCGCGCCGAAACGCCCGAATGGTCGAAGGCCATCTACCAGATGACTGCCAAGCAGGGCGTGGACATCGTAATAGATAACGTGGGCGCGGATACCTTCAACAACAGTATTCGCTGCACGCGCATCGGCGGCAAAATTCTGGTGGTGGGCAACACCAGCGGCCCGTTTGTGGAACTGGATTTGCGGCAGGTGTTCGCCCGCCAGATCAGCATCATCGGCAGCACAATGGGGCCGCATCAGGATTATGTGAAGGTCATGAATTTGATCTTCGCCGGGAAGCTCAAGCCTGTCATCGGCGCACAACTGCCGCTTTCGGATGCCCGCCACGCACAGGACTTGCTGGCGAATTTCGACGTGTTCGGCAAAATCGTACTCGACGTATAAGGTTGTGACCGAATTTCTCGTCTCCACGCTGCGGGCGATAGCCGATCAAATGGCTGTCGCCCCGCTGACGACGGCAGCACGCACGCCGGGGGTGCAGAACGTCTACCGCCTGACCATCCGCTACCATGACCGTCGCTGCCGCGACTCGGTAGCGACCATCCTGCAATCGCGCACAATGGGCATCACGTTGCACATCGCCTATCGCGGCCTCGACCATGACCGCCCCTTCCAGCATACTGTCACGCCGCAAGCCTATGCCGGCTTTCACACGCTGGCGCAGCGCATCGGCTTCGACAAACTGCCCGATCAACCGGACATCACCGCGCACGGACTCGACCTGTGGTTGCTGGAACGCGCCGCCGTGATGTTCTACAAAAGCGTGATCTTCTCGCCGGATGAGGCCGAAGGTCATTACCTGCGCTTGGTAGACGGGATGCGCCAGTATCTACCGGAGGCGCTGCGCCAGATTACCCTGCGCTAAAGTGCATTCAGATAGGGGACAGTGACCCTCATCCCCTATCCCCTTCTCCCTCATGGCGAAGGGGCACGCGATTTTCAATTCCTTCGCTCTGAGGGAGAGGGACAAAGGGCTTTCAAGGGTAGGTTTTTTAAGAACCTCACCCCTCTGATTAGCCGGGGGAACGCCTACGGCGCACAAGTGTAAATTCCCCCGACCAATCACCCTCTCCAACACGCGGAGTACCGCTTT
>CAIVEA010000646.1 GCA_903904765.1 uncultured Chloroflexota bacterium | reverse complement strand
TGGCCCGGTGGATATCTACCGCGCAGGCATCATCGGCAGCGGCCAGTGTCCGACGGGTAACAATCAGCAAAAACTGGCGGAGACGGGCAAAGACCGCATCACCGGACTGGCATGGGATAACAGCGGGGCGCACCTGTTCTTCGGGGCGGGTTCGATCTACAGCATCGAAATCAGCACCGCCACCGTGACCGATGCGCTGACGTTGCCCACCGGATTCGGGCCGGATTTCAGCCCGGTCTATGACCCGTCCAGTAACTATTTGTTCCTGCTCAAGAGCTTCCGTGACAACAAGACCGGCAAGACGGGTGGCTTGCTGTCACAGGTGGATACCAGCCGTCTCGCCGAAACGCCCCTGCGCGAGATGCGCGGCACACAGATCGTGGCGGAGGAACTGCATTTCACCCCTGACGGGCGCTACCTGTTGCTGGTGAGCGCGGACGGCTTCGGCGTGCAGGATATGCGCCTGAACACCTCGCGCAGCCTCGTGCAAGATACGCGCTTCGCCCCCGGCGCGGTCTTTTCGGCAGCGGGCGATTGGATCGCCTACATCAACGCCGGACGCGGCACGCCAGACATCGCGCAAATCTACATCGTGCAGCGAACGGGCGACAACGGGCGGCAGATCAGCTTCCATCAGGACGGCACAATCAGCGATTTGAACTGGGGTGCGTCGTAGATGAAGATCGTCATCGCTCCCGGTGCGTTCAAACACAGTCTGACGGCGCGACAGGCCGCCGAAGCGATTGCGCGGGGTCTACGCGAGTCGGCGCTGGCGGCGGAACTGCTGCTGCTGCCGATTGCCGACGGCGGCAACGGCACGCTGGATGCCTTCCTCGCGGCGGGCGGGCAGCGCATCACCGTGAAAACCACCGACGCGCTCGGCAGGCCGCTGCTGGCGGAAATCGGCCTGCTACCGGACGCGCAAACCGCCATCGTGGAGATGGCGCTGGCTTCCGGCCTCGAAAAATTGCGTTTTGGCGAACTGAACCCGCTGGTCACATCCACATGGGGGACGGGATTGTTGATGCAGGCTGCGCTGAACAGCGGTGCGCGGCGCATCATCGTGGGCATGGGCGGCAGCGCCACAGTGGATGGCGGCGCGGGGGCGCTGGCGGCGCTGGGCGTTCGCCTGCTGGATGCCTACGGGCAACCCGTTGAAGCTGGCGGCGGGACGTTGAGCGCGGTGCAGTCGGTGGATTTAAGCGGACTTGATCCGCGCTGGGCACAGGTCGAACTGATTCTCGCCAGTGATGTACGCAATCTGGCGGTGGGCGCGAACGGCGCAGCGGCGGTATTCGGGCCGCAGAAGGGCGCGGGGCCGCACGAAATCCGGTTGCTGGAAGCGGGGCTGCGGCATTTTCTGGCGCGGTTGGCGGCGGCCAGCGGGCGCGACGTGCTGCACACCGAAGGCGGCGGCGCGGCGGGTGCGCTGGCGGCAGGGTTGATGAGTGCGCTGGGCGGACGAATCGAGTCCGGCGTGGATTTGCTGCTCGATCATAACGGGTTCGATGCGGCGCTGGTCGGTGCGGGGCTGGTCATCACGGGCGAAGGGCGCTTAGACTCGCAGACGCTGGGCGGCAAAGGGCCGTTGGGCGCGGCGCAGCGGGCGTGTAATGCGGGTGTGCCAGCGGTGGCACTGGTCGGCGGGCTGGATGCGCCAGCGGACGCGCTGCGGGCGGCGGGGTTCGCGGCGGTGCTGCCCATCACACCACGCCCGTGCGCGTTGCAGGAGGCGCTGGAGCAGGCCGACGCATGGCTGACCGATTCCGCCCGCCGCTTAGGGGATGTGCTGGCACTGCGAGGATAAGTTTAGTTGTTTATCCCTTAGCTGTAGGTGTAAACTATATTTAAATTAAGTAGCTATTGTAGGTAACCATGAAAAAGTACACACTCAATGATATGCAAAACGAGTTTCCAGATGATAAGGCTTGTCTGGATTGGCTACTCAACTACCGTTATCCTGATGGTATTACT
>CAIVEA010000645.1 GCA_903904765.1 uncultured Chloroflexota bacterium | reverse complement strand
GAGCGCAATATCGGTGTGTATTTCCAGTTCACCGACCTGATGCTGACGCTGTGGGGGCGGCTGGATGTGACGGTGCAGTGGATGATCGCCACCTTTTTCGCCAGCGTGGTGCTGGGGCTGATCTTCGCTATTCCATTTGTGGGCTGGGTGGTTGCTCCGGCGCTGTGGGTTCCGGTGCAAGCCTATTTCACCGCCCGCCTCGGCATGGTGATCGAGGAGGCCGGACGGACACCCCGCCGCGCACGTTAACATGGCCGGACTCGAAATTGCCATCCTGTCCGTTGCTGAAGCACGTACCGCCCTCGAAGGCGGCGCGGACAGCCTCGAATTTCTGCGCGACCTTGCTGCTGGCGGTCTGACCCCGCCGCTGGACGAACTGCCTGCGGTACGCGCCGCCGCGCCTGCACTCACGCTGCATATCATGATTCGTCCCCATGCTCGGGATTTCGTGTACACGTCCGCCGAAATGGACGACGTGCTGGCGGCGGTGGCGACTGCGAAAGCGGCTGGTGCGGACGGCGTGGTCTTCGGCGCACATACGCTCGACGGCGATTTGCACCTCGAACAGATCGCGCAGGTGGCCGCCGCCGCCGCGCCGATGACCGTCACCGTGCATCGGGCGCTGGACTCGTGCCGCGACCCCGAAGGGGCGCTGCGGGCGCTGGTGGGCGTGGTCGGGCGGATTCACACGGCTGGCCCTGCGCCGGATGCGTGGGCGGGGCGCGAAGTCGTCCGCCGCTGGCGCGATGCCTACCAGACGCATTTTCGCTTCGTCAGTTCGGGCGGTTTGACGCTGGAACGGCTGCCGGAGTTCGTGGCGGCGGCGGGCGTGGACGAGTACCATTTCGGCGCAGCAGCCCGCACAGGCGGCGTGGTGGATGTGGCGAAGGTTCGGTTGCTGCGGCAGGCGCTAGGAAAATAAAAAGCGCCCATCCCCGCGCAAGGGATGAGCGCCCCATAATTCAGAGTACAGGCTATACTTTGACCCCATGCAGACGGCGGGCAACCGCCTGTTCGACATATTGCACCGCAAACTCCAGCAGGGCGTAAATCGGCTGAAGCAGTTCCAATAGCTCGTGAGAGATGTGCGCCACGTAGCCGTTATTCAATTCGGGCAGAGACATGCTGTTGGCGAGAGGATCGCTCAACAGGCAGTTCGACCAGCGTTCGACGTTCGACAGATAGCGGCGCAGGTCATAGACCGTCCGCAGGATGTAATCCTCGTAGGTTTCGTCCGGCAACTGCATGGTGGCGCTGTCGCCGCTGATGATGTCGTTGGCATCCGCCATGCACGCCCGCATGTGCTTGAACAGGTCACGCACGCGCACCACTGATGCGGGACCGCCCGTTGGCGGGGCGCTCAAACGCAGGATAGACCCGTTCATAGAACGATGCAGAATTCCGGTGTACAGGCTAATCCGTGTGTGCAGATTGTTGATGTGCGCCCGCAGCGGCCCATACAGCACCGCCCCGATGAACTTATCAGGCTCAAGGGTTTGCCAGTAGGTGCGGGTGCGATCAGCCTGTACGGGCATAAGGGATATCCTTGCAAGGTGAACACGCGAATTGGTTGCAGAGTAAGACATTAACCTAAAAATAACCCAAAACAACCTTGCAATACATTAAGCATCGTATGAAGAATGGGATGTAATGGAAAATTCATGCACCCTCATCCCCAACCCTTCTCCCAAGTGGCGAAGGGTGTAAGGCGAAAAATACGCGAATGTGCAGGGCTGTAAGGATGCGGCTTGCGGGGGTTATGCGCCGTTGCGTTCAGGGCGCTTGTTGGTGGCGGCAAACTCGGCGCGGGAGCGTGGCGCATCGTGTCCCGTGATGACCCAATCCACGCGCTCATCGCTGGCGAAGCGTTCGATCAGCGCCGCATCGAAGGTGTCACCCGGTTTGCGGCTGTGCGGCGGCGGCGGGTAGTGCGAGTCGCCGGTGAACAGTACCCGCGCTTCCGGCACGCGAATGATGATCGAATCCGGGCTGTGCGCCCCGCCGACGTGTTCCAGTTCAAATGTTAGGCCAGCCATATACAGGTTCAGGCTGTGGCTAAAGACGATTTCGGGCTGCACAATGCGGAAGTTGCGCCAGTCCTCCACCGCCCGCGACATGGCACGCAGGATGTGTTCGCGGTTGGGCGAACGCTGGATTTCTTCCTGAATGTAGCTGTTGCTCCACGGCTTGACGGCCATTTCGCTCAGGTGTTTGCGGCACAGTTCATGCGCCACCGCCGTCGCGCCGAACACCATCGCCCCGAACACATGATCCCAGTGATAGTGGGTGTAGATGACGTGCGACACGGGCGGCGCGTCAATATCATCCAGCGCGATCATCACGCGGCGGGCGTGGCGCGGGCTGTTGCCGCCATCAATCAGGACAGTGTGCTTGCCCGCCACCACAATGCCCACGTTCGGCTGAATCCGTGCGGGATCGGGATCGTGCGGGAAAACCCACACCTGCGGGGTGACTTGAATCAGCGTATCGGTCATCACATCAGTTCCACCAGTTTGCGGCGGTCATGATAGCCGAGGGGCGCACGCCAGTGAAGGTGAAATTTAACGCGCCCCCTGCCTCAGTTCGTTTCCACTAGGGAACGTGAGGGGATATAGCTGGGTGTATGCGATGCGCCGTAACAGTCATTGTTAGGGTGCGCTACGGGACGTTTGTCAGCGCACCAACGTGAGCCAACTCATTTGACAGACCTTGCGGGATGCGATACAACTAATAACACAACGAAAGCAAACGAAACTCAGTGCAAGCGTTGTGGGCTGGGAAAAGTTGGGTGTCTGCGCGTTCTTGTTGTGAAGTAGTTTGTTGCAAGGATTTTTTGCATGGCTGAAAAAAGAGTCGTAGCCGTTGATCTCGGCGCTTCCAGTGGGCGCGTGATGCAGGTCTATTTTGACGGCAAAACCCTTCACCTCGATGAGCTACATCGCTTTGCGAACAACCCCGTGTTTGCGAACGGCTCCCTGTACTGGGATGCGTTAGGGTTGTGGCACGAAATTCAGATCGGCCTCAAGGCCGTTCCCCCCGGTGCGGCTTCGGTAGGTGTGGATGCGTGGGGCGTGGATTTCGCCATGCTTGACCGGGACGGGCGCTTGGTGTCCAACCCGCTGCACTACCGCGATCCGAGCTGGGAAGGCATGATGGAATGGGTATACGAACGTATTCCCAAGCGCGAACTGTATGAGCGCACCGGCTTGCAACTCATCCCGGTGAACACCATCTGGCGGCTGGCGGCGATGGTCAAGAACAACAGTCCGTTGTTCGATATTGCCAAGACCTACCTGCCCATCTCCGACCTGTTCCATTACTGGATGTGCGGCGCGAAGTTGAGCGAATTCACCCACGCCAGCACCCATCAAATATGGAATCCGCACCTGAACGGCTGGGATTTTGAACTGATGCAGCGGTTGGGGATGCCGAATACTGAGATGTTCGGGGAGATCGTGCAACCCGGAACCACTTACGGCACGTATGAGGGCATGAAGGTCATCGCCCCCGCCTGCCACGACACGGCCAGCGCCGTCGTCGCCGTGCCGACCACCACCAAGAACTACGCCTACCTGAGCAGCGGCACATGGAGCTTGCTCGGTCTGGAACTGGATCGTCCGGTGATTACGGACGCGACCTTCGCCGCCAATGCCACCAACGAAGGCGGCATCAACGGCACGTTCCGCTTCCTGCGGAATATCGCCGGCATGTGGCTGGTGCAGCAGAGCCGCGCCACATGGGCGGATGCAGGCCGCGACTACGAATATTCGGAACTGGCGGCGCTGGCGCAAGAGGCCGAGCCGTTTGTGTCCTTCATTGACCCCGACGATGACCGCTTCTATCCGCCGGGGGACATCCCCGGACGGGTGCGCGATTACTGCCGCGAAACCGGACAGCATGTGCCGGAGAGCGTGGGCGAAGTGATGCGTGTGATCTACGAAAGCCTCGCCTTCAAATATCGCAACGTGCTCAACAAACTGGTCGAGGCCAGCGGACAACCCGCCGACACGCTGCACATCATCGGCGGCGGCAGCAAGAACGCGCTGCTGTGCCAGATGTCCGCCAACGCCACCGGGCGCGTGGTGGTGGCTGGCCCCTCCGAAGCGACGGCGCTGGGCAATGCGATTGTGCAGTTGGTGGCGCTGGGCGAATTTAAGGACGTGGCGGAAGCGCGTGCGGTGCTCAGTCGTTCTGGCGGCATGGCGACCTACGAACCGCAGGGCGCTGCCGACTGGGACGCGGTGTATCCGCGCTTTGAAAAGTTGGTGAAGATTTAACGCCGGGCTGCCGATGCGCCTGTGCTTGATGGAAAGCAAACCGTACAATGACGGCAATACTTGAACTTGAGAATATTAGTAAGCAGTTCCCCGGCGTGAAGGCGCTGAACGGCGTGCATTTCGAGGCGCGTGCGGGCGAAGTTCACGCGCTGCTGGGCGAAAATGGTGCGGGCAAGTCCACGCTCATCAAGGTGATCTCCGGCGTGCATAAGCCGGATGGTGGCACGATGTCGGTGGATGGCGTTCCGGTGCTGTTCGACAACCCGCGTCAGGCGCAGTTGCAGGGCATCGCCACCATCTATCAGGAACTCAGCCTGTACCCCGAACTGACTGTTGCCGAGAACATCTTCATGGGTCACGGGCTGCGCCGTCAGGTGGGGCCGTTCAGCGTGCTGGACTGGAAGGCCATGAACCAGCGGGCGAAAGAACTGCTGACCTCGCTCAATATTCACGACCTCGATCCGCGCCGCAAGGTGGGTTCGCTGACCGTAGGCAATCGCCAGCGCGTGGAAATCGCTAAGGCGCTCTCGCTCAACGCCCGCGTCCTCATCATGGACGAACCAACCGCCGCCCTCACCGAGGCCGACGTGGTGCGCCTGTTCGAGATTGTGCGCCTGCTCAAACAGCGCGGCGTGAGCATCATCTACATCAGCCACCGCTTGCAAGAGGTGTTCGATCTGGCTGACCGCGTGACGGTGCTGCGCGACGGGCATTATGTGGATACCAAACCCGTCTCCGAAACCTCCGAAGATGACCTGATCCGTATGATGGTGGGGCGCACGATCAACGATCTGTTCCCCAAACTACCGAGTGAAGTGCGCCATGATGTGCTGGAAGTGCGCGACCTGTGCTGCAAGCCCCTGACCAAGAACGTCAGCATGAAAGTGCGGGCGGGCGAGATCGTCGGGCTGGCGGGGCTGGTGGGCAGCGGACGCAGCGAACTGGCGCAGGTGGTGTTCGGCATCACCCCCGCCGAAAGCGGGCAGGTGTTGATTCTAGGCCAGCCGGTGCAGGTCAAGAGTCCGGCGCAGGCGATGAATCTGGGCGTGGCTTACGTGCCGGAAGATCGTGGGACGCAGGGTTTGGTGCGGCAGATGAAAATCCGCGAGAACGTTTCGATGGCGGTACTCGGCACGTTGACCAAAGGCATCTTCGTGGATACGGCTGCCGAGAATGAATTAGCTGACCAGATGATCCAGCAGTTGAGCATTCGCGCCTACAGCCGCGAACAGATGGTGAACAAGCTCTCCGGCGGCAACCAGCAAAAAGTGGTGGTGGGCAAATGGTTGGCTCGTAAGCCCGCACTCTTGATTATGGACGAGCCGACTCGCGGTGTGGACGTGGGCGCGAAAGCTGAAATTCACCGCCTGATTAGCGAACTGGCGCAGCAAGGGTTGGGCATCCTGATGATCTCCAGCGAACTGCCGGAAATTCTGGGCATGAGTGACCGCATTCTGGTCATGCGCGAAGGTGCGATTGTGGCGGAATACAGCCGCGCCGAGGCCACGCAGGAAAATATCGCCGCCGCCATGATGAGCGACGCGGTGCGGAATTTGAACAACGCTAACAAGTTGTCGGAAAGCAGCAACGTATGACGACGGTTTCCCCCAAGTCCACAACCGCCTCCAAGCAGGGCGGCATCCTCCCGGCGATTCGCGGGTTTTTAGGGACGCAGGAAGGCATTCTGCTGGTTGTGATCCTCGTGTTGATGGTGGTGGTGGGGACGAGCAACCCGCGCTTCCTGTCGGCCACCAACATGAAAGATGTGTTCGCCGCGAATGCCTATATCGCGGTGGCGGCCATCGGTGTTTCGATGGTCATCATCTCCGGCAACATTGATATTTCCAGCGGTGCGCTGGTCGGTGTGCTGATTACCCTCTCCGGCAATCTGGCGGTGGGGTTAGCGGATGCCGGTTGGCCGATCATACTGGTCAACATCATCGCATGGGTCGCGCCGCTGCTGGGCGGGATGCTGGTGGGGGCGATCAACGGGTTCTTCGTGGCCTACATGCGTATCCCCGCCATCGTGGTCACACTGGGCATGTTCAGCATCCTCAAAGGCGGCCTGATTCTGGTGGCGGGCGGCAACACCATCTACAATCTGCCCGAAGGTTATACCATCGCGCAGCAGGACTGGCTGGGCATCCCCTCCACCATCTACTTCATGGTGATTTTGACGATTATCGCCTTCCTGTGGCTGCGTTACAGCGCCACCGGACGCGCCATCTACGCGGTGGGCGGCAACGCCGAAGCCGCACGGTTGTCGGGCATCAACACCCGCCGCATTCTGATGACCACCTTCATTCTGAACGGTTTGATGGTGGGTATTTGCAGCTTGATGCTGGCGACGCAGTTTAATCAGATTCAGGCCACCGCGCCCCCCGGACTGGAACTGTTCGTGATTACCGCTGCCGTCGTGGGCGGGGTGAGTATTCTGGGCGGTTCGGGTACAGTGCTGGGGTCTACGCTGGCCGCCATTCTGGTGAAAGCCATCGGCTCGGCCATGCTGTTCGTGGATGTGTCACCCTACTGGTTGAAAGCCGTGCAAGGGGCGCTCATTCTGGTTACTGTGCTGGCTGACGTGTTCCGCCGCCGCCGTCAATCGCGGCAATAAGGCGATTAAAGAAGGACGATTATGAGCGTATCGAATAAAACCGCGTCAGCACAATCCAACTTCTCGCTGCGCGCCCTCCTTGTCCGTCAGGAATTCATTCTGGCGGTGATTACCATCGTGGGCGTGTTCTTCCTGTCCACCCAGAGCGATAAGTTCCTGACGCTGGATAACATTCTCAATCAGGGGCGCTTGGTGACAGAAGTGGCGCTGGTGGCGCTGCCCATGACGCTCATCATCATCACGGGCGGCATTGACCTGTCTGTGGGTTCGATCATGGGGTTGTGCGCCATCGTCCTCGGCTATAGCTGGAAGAACCTCGGTTTCCCGCTGGAACTGGCGATTGTGTTCACGATGGTGATCGGCCTCGTGGCCGGTTTC
>CAIVEA010000644.1 GCA_903904765.1 uncultured Chloroflexota bacterium | reverse complement strand
CCTGCTTCGGCGGGGTTTTTGTTTCCTGATAGCTATCAGGGCATCAGCATGTTACAATTTTTGGGCTGTCGAACACATATTCAAACCAATTCAAGGTTTCGCCCATGACATCAAAAGATTTCCTGTTCCGGGGTACGCTTGCCGATTACGATCCAGAAGTCGCCAACCTGATCCGCCACGAAACGGCGCGGCAGGAGCGTTACCTCATCATGATCGCCTCTGAAAGCACCGTGCCGATGGCGGTGCGGAGTGCGCTGTCCTCGTCCTTCCATAACCTGTATGCCGAAGGGTATCCGCTGGACGAAACTCGCATCATGTCCGAAGGGGACATCCTCAACTACCACCAGCGGTTGCCGGAATACCGCCGTTTCGCGGACAAGCGGTACTACAAAGGCACGGAATACGCCAACGTGATCGAATCGCTGGCACGGCGGCGGGCTGCCGAATTGTTCGCCACGCCCAAAATCAGCGCCGATCAGCTTTACGTGAATGTGCAACCGCTTTCCGGCGCACCCGCCAACAATGCCATCTATAGCGCCCTGCTGAACGTGGGCGATACCGTCATGGGCATGGACTTGCTGCACGGCGGCCACCTGACACATGGTAGCCCGGTCAACCGCAGCGGCAAGAACTACAAGATCGTCAGTTACGGGGTGAACCCGCAGACCGAACGGCTGGACTACGACCAAATCCGCGCCCTCGCACTGGAACACCGCCCCAAGATGATTATCGCGGGCTACACCAGCTACCCGTTCGCGCCGGACTGGGCGAAATTCCGCGCTATCGCGGACGAAGTGGGCGCGTACCTGATGGCGGACATCGCGCATGTCGCTGGCTTGGTAATCGCAGGCGCTTTCCCCAGCCCGGTGGGGATTGCCGATGTGGTCAACTTCACCACACACAAGACGCTGGCCGGCCCGCGAGGTGCGATCTTCATCACGCACAAATCGGCCATCTCCAGCAAGGTTGACCGCGCTGTATTCCCCGGCGAACAGGGCGGCCCGCACATGAACACCATTGCGGGGCTGGCGGTGGCCTTCAAATTGGCTGCTACCGAGCAGTTTCGCGAGTTGCAGCATCAAACGGTTCGCAACGCAACCCGACTGGCGGAAAAGCTGGCCTCTCGCGGGTTACGCATCCCCTACGGCGGAACCGACACACACATGGTCTTGGTGGACTGCAAAGCGGTACAGGGCGCGGATGGCACAACGCTCAGCGGCGATATGGCGGCACGCATCCTCGATCTGGCGGGCATTGTGATGAACCGCAACACCATCCCCGGCGACCCCAGCGCCCTACGCGCCAGCGGACTGCGGATGGGGACTCCTTGGATCACGCAGCGCGGCTTCCGCGAAGCCGAAATGGACCGCCTCGGCGACCTGATCGCAGATACACTGTACGCCTGCGTCCCCTTCAGCTATAGCGGACGCAAGCGCCCCGAATCGCGCGCCAAAGTGGATTTCGATGTGCTACAAACCGTGAAAATGGGCGTGCGCGATCTGGCGGCCAGCGTGGGCATTGATACCGCTGTCACGGTGGATGGCTACCCGCACTTCTACTATCTGGACGACCCCGCCCCTGCCGGCTGGACAACGCTGGCGGTGCGCGGTGACGAAGCTGATGCCTTCCTGAACAACGCCCTCACCAGCGATGTGCTGGCGCTGAACGAAGGCGACCAGCAACCGACATGGGCGCTGGAACGCGATGGACGCGCCATGACTCGCGGCGTGGTGGAACGCATCAGCGACGGCTACCTGCTGCACGTCGAATCGCAGGCCGGACGGGTGGCGGCATGGTTCCGCGCCCTGTCGGACGGCTTCGCGCTCATGGACGACAGCGACCCGTATGCCAAATCGCCGGGGCCGGTGGATGTGGTCATTCTGGGCGAAACGGACTCCGTGCGCCTGCCCAGCCATCTGAAAGGCATCTGGGATGTGGGCACGGGTTACGCCATCAAGCCGTACTACATCGGCATGAACGGCGCACACTGTCCCGCCCCCGCCCTGCCCGCGCTGCCCACCTTCACATGGACAGAACCGGCAGCGGGTGAGCCGAAGCGCACCACGCTCCACAGCCTGCACCGCGACATGGGCGCAAAAATGGT
>CAIVEA010000643.1 GCA_903904765.1 uncultured Chloroflexota bacterium | reverse complement strand
TGCTGCTGCTGCTGTTCTTGCCGCGCTTTGGCGTGGTGGGTGCGCCGTTCGCCTCGGTCTGCGCTGAGTTGTACGTGCTGCTCTCGCTGCTGATTTTGTTCCGTGCGCCGGGATGGTCGCTCCGGCGGTTCATGCTGCAAGCGGCGCGGTTGGTCGGGGCGGGCGCGGTGGCGGCGCTGGTGATGGTCATGCTCCGGGATGCCGCGCTGGTGGGCATTCCGGCGGGGCTGGTGGCCTATGTAGGGGCGGGGCTGCTGCTGCGGGCGCTGGCGACGGATGATTGGGATTTGCTGTATCGTCTGACGGGGGCGCTACCCGGCGGCCACCTGATTCGGCGCATCTGGAAGCGCGACCTGCACACCGATTGGGCGGGTGGGTAGATACTCCACCTCCCCACGACTGTCTGACGCTTGGCAGATGATCGCCCCCTGCGTTGCGCCAGCGGGTGTATAGTTGAAACAAGTTCAATAGACCGATTCGGCAGCTTATGAACCGACCTGTTTCACCCAAACCCGCTTCGTTTCAGGCACAGGGCGGACGGACGCAGCCTTTCCGCGTGCATCGTGCGCCCCGTGTTTCGCATCCTGCGAACGCGCCGCGCCCGCTGCCCGTGCCGCCGCTGGCCTATCCGTCTCCTGCGCGGCCTCTGCCTGCACGTCGCGCTAGTGCGCCGCGCCTTTCGCGGCGGGTGCTGTTGTGGGCGGGCGTTGGCTTGCTGGTGTTTTCGCTGATGAGTTGTGCGGCACTAACTCTGGGTGTGGGGTTGGTGTACGCTTCTGGCATTTTGCCGGGGGTGCGGGCGGGTGGTGTGGCGCTCGGTGGTCTGTCGGTACGGGAAGCCGAAGCGCGGCTGAACGCCGAATGGACGACCATTCGCGTGCAGGACATCAGCACATCCCGCGAACAACATATCGCGCTGACCGATTTGGGGCTGACGCTGGATGCGACGGCGACATCTGCCGAAGCCTACGCACAGGGGCGTTCGCAGTTCAGCACGGTGCTGACGGCGTTCATCGGACGCACCAACGTGCATCCCGTTGTGCGCGTGGATGCGGACGCGCTGACCGCTGGCCTGACGGCGCTGGCCGCTAGCTTCGATCAGCCGCCAGTGAATGCCGGGGTGCGCTTCACGGATGGCGTGTTGGGGACGACGGACGCTCAGCCGGGGCGCGTGGTGGATGTGAGCGCGACAGCGGCGGCGGTGGCGGCTGACCCCGGCGCTGCGCTGCGCGACGGAACGCTCAAACTGGTGATGACTTCCATCCCGCCCACCATCACGGATGCTGCGCCCATGCTGGAGACGGCGCGGGCGATTCTGGCAAATCCGCTGGAACTCCGCGCTTACGATCCGGTCACAGGCGACTCGGTGTACTGGCCTGCGCCCCCCGAACAATGGGCGGGCTGGCTGCGCGCCGAACCGGATGCGAGCAGCGCCAGCGGTCTGCGCTTACAACTGGAAGATGCGGCGGCGCGAGCATATTTCACGGCGGTGGCGGCGAATGTGCTGGATAGCAGCCGCTACATGAAATGGGACGAGGCGGTGGCGGCGCTGCAAACTGCCGTGAGCAACCAGCAAACGGTGGCTGCTGCACGGGTTTACCATCACGATGTCCAGCACACAGTTCAACCGGGCGAAACGATCATCAGCATCGCTTGGGATTACGGCGTACCGTACCTGTACATTGTGCAGGCCAACGGCGGGCTAGGGGGCGTTTCGGCGGGGCAGGTTATCACTATTCCCACGCCGGATACCTTCCTGCCGTATGCGCCCGATCCCGATAAGCGCATCGTGGTCAGTATGCGTGAACAGCGCACGCGGGTGTATGAGAATGGCACGTTGAAATGGGACTGGTCTACCAGCACTGGAATCAGCGACAGCCCGACATGGCCGGGCGTGTATCAGGTCATCTCGCACGAGCCGAACGCCTATGCGGGTAACTGGAATCTGTGGATGCCGTACTTCATGGGCGTGTACCAACCTATCCCCGGCGCGGATTTTACCAACGGCTTTCACGGCTTCCCCACACGCGGCGGTAGCCAGATTTTGTGGACGAACAGCCTCGGCACGCGGGTAACGTATGGCTGCATCTTGCTGAGCAACGAGAACGTGCAGGCGCTGTACAACTGGGCGGAGACGGGCGTGGTGGTGGAGATTCAGGCATAATCCACTCCCTCAACACAAAGAGAATGGGTTTTGCGTAGGGACACAACGGGAGTTGTGTCCTTTTGTTTTGCACCCTTCTCCCAAGTGGAGAAGGGATGGGGATGAGGGCAAGCGGTTGTTACGGTGCGGCCTGCGGACGTTCCAGTTTGAACACGACCATCCCTAGCGGCGGGACGGTGATCTCCAGCGTGTTCGCCCATTCGCGCCATTGCTGTGCCTTGCTTTGTACCCCGCCGTTGTTGCCCACATCGCCGCCGCCGTAATGCGCCGAGTCGCTATTGAGCAGTTCTTTGTAGTGACCCGCTTCCGGCACGCCGAGGCGGTAATGGTAGATGGGGACAGGCGTGAAGTTGCAGACCACCACCACGAAATCGTCCCGATCCTGCGCGAACCGCATATAGCTGAAGGTGCTGTTGTCGGCATCGTTGGCTTCGATCCACTGGAAGCCTTCCCAGTCCAGATCGCGTTCCCACAGCGCCGGTTGCGCTTTATAGAACAGGTTCAGGTCGCGTGTCCAGCGTTGCATCCCCTGATGCGTGGGCAGTTCCAGCAAGTTCCAGTCCAGCGCCCGCGCCTCGCTCCATTCGCGCCACTGACCGAATTCCTGCCCCATGAAGTTCAGTTTCTTGCCGGAATGGGTGTACTGATAGCCGAACAACAGGCGCAGTGTGGCGAACTTCTGCCACCAGTCGCCGGGAATTTTATTGATGAGCGAGCCTTTGCCATGCACCACTTCATCATGCGAGAGCGACAGAATGAAGTTCTCGCTGAAGGCGTAGAACATCGAGAACGTCACCTGATTATGATGATAGCGGCGGTGAATCGGGTCTTTCTGCACATATTTGAGCGTGTCGTGCATCCAGCCCATATCCCATTTGAGCGTGAAGCCCAGCCCGCCCACATACGTCGGGCGCGACACCATCGGCCACGAGGTCGATTCTTCGGCGATCATGACCGTACCGGGGGCTTCGGCATGGACGACGGTGTTCAGTTCGCGCATGAACTCAATCGCGTCAATGTTTTCGCGACCACCGTATTTGTTGGGCAGCCAGCCATCTGCGGGGCGCGAGAAATCCAGATAGAGCATGGAGGACACGGCATCCACGCGCAGGCCGTCCAGATGGTAGTGCTTCAGCCAGAACAGCGCGTTAGAGATGAGGAAGTTCCGCACCTCGTTGCGTCCGTAGTTAAAGACATACGTTCCCCAGTCCAACTGTTCGCCGCGCCGCGCATCTTCGTGAGAGTATAGATGTGTGCCATCGAAGTAGCTCAGGGCGTGACCGTCTTTGGGGAAGTGCGCCGGAACCCAGTCCAGCAGCACGCCGATGTGGTTCTGGTGGCACTGGTCAACCAGATACATGAAATCATCGGGTGTACCGAAGCGGCTGGTAGGGGCGTAGTAGCCTGTGACCTGATAGCCCCACGAGGCATCCAGCGGGTGTTCGGTGACGGGCAGCAGTTCGATATGCGTGTAGCCCATGTCGCGGACATACGTTACCAGTTCGTCGGCCAGCTGGCGGTAGGTCAGGAATTCATTGGCAGGGGTGCGCCGCCATGAACCGAGATGCACTTCGAGGATGGACATGGGTGAGGTCAGGTTCTTGCGTGCGGGGCGTGCAGTCATCCACGCTTCATCTGCCCACTGATACTGGTTAATGTCGTACACGATAGAAGCGTTGGCAGGGCGCACTTCCGCAAAGAATCCGTAGGGATCGGTCTTCATGGCGTGGTAGCCTTGATTGTGCGAGAGCAGGTCGTAGCGATAGACTTCGCCCGCGTTCAGGCCGGGGATGAACAGTTCCCACAGGCCGCTTTCGCCCAACAAGCGCATCGGGTGCAGCCGCGCATCCCAGCCATTGAAGTTGCCAACCACACTCATGCGACGAGCATTGGGTGCCCATACCACAAAGCTCACGCCACGCACACCGTCAATCTCGCGAACGTGAGCGCCCAACTTCTCGTAGCTATACAGATGCTTGCCTTCGCGCAACAGGTAAATGTCGAAATCGGTGAGCTGCGAGGGGAACGCATACGGGTCGGCAAAGCTAAGTTCATGACCGTTGTAGGTCACTTCTTCATAGTGGTATTGTCCGGCAGTCCACTCGCCTTCGGCGGTTAGTTCGTAGATGCCCTCGTCAAACACGCGCTGAAGCGGCAGCTTGCGCCCGTCACTGTGGACAACGGTCAGGCTGGCGGCATGGGGACGGAAGGCGCGGAGCAGGGTACTGCCATCCTCTTGTGGGTGCGGGCCGAGAACATCAAATGGCGCACCGTGATTTCCGGTGAGCAGGGCGTGCAGGGTATTCGGGTGCAACGGAATACTCATCGGGTATTGCTCCCTGTGCTAATGCAACAGATACAAATACGACCAGATGGCCTATTGTACCGTGTGGATGCCCTGTTTACCCAATTGGGGCGCATTTCACACGAGGGGCAGTTGCACAATAATGGTCGTGCCCACACCGACGGTACTTTGTGGCATGATCGTTCCTGCATGCATCTCCACGATCTTTTTGACGATGTTCAGTCCCAACCCTGTGCCGGAGATCGTCCCCACATTGGCGGCACGGTGGAACGGCTCAAACAGGTGGTTCATGTCATCTGGCGGGATTCCGATCCCTTCATCCTTGAAGCTCAAAATCATGTAGGTGTCATCGCGTGACAGGCTCAATTCAACGGGCTTGTTGTCGCCTGAATACTTGAGCGCATTCGAGAGCAGGTTGTTGACCATCTGCCGCACCAGACGCTCGTCGTAGTTAAAGGTGGTGTGCGGCGTGTTGGCGCTGTAGCGAATGCGCCCCTGATTGCCCGGTTGCGTGGTGAATTCGTCCACAATCTCGCGGCATAGCAGGTCAATATTGCCTACGTTGGGCTTTAACTCCACCCTGCCTTCTTGAATCCGTGCCAGTTGCAGAATATCGTCCATGATGTTTCGCATGTGCTGGACTTGCATCTTGATTTTCAGCAAGCGAGTTTCGATTTGGTCAGGTGTCATCTTCTCGCGGTAGGCGCTCAGGTTTTCTGCTGTGGACAGGATGGCGGCCAGTGGTGTGCGAAACTCGTGCGAGGCGGTGAATACGAAGCGCGATTTTAGTTCGCCTAGCTCTTTTTCGCGTTCCAACGCTTGCGTCAACGCTTGTTCTGCTTCTTTGCGGTGGGTGATGTCCAACGCGAAACTGATGACCAGCGGTGAGGGTTCCAGATTGATCGAACTCAACTGAATCTCACACGGGAAAGTGGTGCCGTTTTTGCGGCGGGCGATCACTTCCAGCGTATCCATGCGGTATTCTTCGTCGGTTTCCGGTAAATCGGGTTTGCCCGCAGGGATGTTGCGGACGATTTCCGGGACGAGTTCATCGAAAGACAGGCCAATGAGTTCAGCCTGTTGATAGCCGAAGATGTGCGCGGCTTCTTTGTTCGCCAGAATGATCTTGCCCGAATCGTTGGTGATGAAGGACGAGATGGGCGCAGATTCGATGAACGAACGGAATTTTTCTTCGCTTTCGCGCAACGCTTGTTCGGCGCGTTTGCGCTCGGTGATGTCCAGATGGATGCCGGACATGCGCGTGGGCTTGCCGTCCGCTGACCATTCGGTGATGCGCCCTCGGTTCCATATCCACACCCAGTAGCCATCCTTGTGCATCATCCGCAGTTCGCATTCATAGTACGGGGTTTCGCCTGCAAAATGGCGTTTCTGGCGTTCATTGGAGATGGCGAGATCGCCCGGATGACACAGGTTTTCCCACGTTTGGGTGCTGGCTGGGCTAATTTCTTCCAGTTTGTAACCGAGCATCTCGGCCCAGCGTTCGTTGTAAAAATTCTCGCCCGTGACGATATTCCATTCCCATGTGCCGGCCTGCGTGCCTTGCAAGATCATTTTCAAGCGGTTTTCGTTGCTACGCAGGAT
>CAIVEA010000642.1 GCA_903904765.1 uncultured Chloroflexota bacterium | reverse complement strand
GTCGAGTCGGCGGGCGGTACGACAGGTTTCGGTTCGGCTTCGGTCACGGTGGATAACAAGGATGCTATGACCGATCTGCGCGGCTATCTGGACTCCGATTGGGGTTTCGTGATGCAGCGCCCCGCCGACTGGTACGATGTGAGTTACTTCCCGGATTCGGATTTCCTACAAACCAGTTCCAAAGACAGCAGCGCCTATCTGTTCGTGTATCCGGTTTACGAAACGTCCGGTGGTGATGTGCAGGCCATCGCGCAGTCTGTTCTGGACAAGTACGAGTTGAAACCCTCCAACGGCTTCCGCCCGATCACGATGGACGATCATGATGCGCTGGAATTCAATTTCACCTACACCAACGATACTGGCGATTTCGTGGCGCAGGCCTTCGCGGTCTACCTGTCTGATCTCGATCTTGGTCTGGTGTTCTCCTCGGAGGCATTGACCAAAGAGGATATGAAGCGCAACTATGCGCTGTTCACCGATTACCTGTTTTTCTTCGATGTCACCAAGATGACGGATGCCGACACGGGCATCTGGACGAAGGACACCTACGGCGACAACGTGCGCTATCCGGTGCTAGAAGCGTGGATGCCCGGCTTCGAGAATGGCCTGTGGTGGACGTACACGCCGGACGGTAGCACCGACAGCGTGACGTTTGCCTCGGTCACGGTGCTGAACCCGATGGATAAGGATGCCGAAGGCGTGCTGGATGTCCTCCTCGGTCAAGAGGTCGAGTCGCTCTCGGCCTACACCGTGCTTCAGCGCGACGTGTACTATGCCGAACTGAATACATGGTCGGTCGTCACCTACACCCGCCAATCACACGGGCAGACGGTAATGGGACGGCTGTACACGATGGTCAAGGACGACGGAACGCCTTACGCGCTGTGGTTTGAAGCGCCGGAGGCGGATTTTGACGCGCTATTCCGCGACCAGTTCACCGTTCTGCTGGACGGTTTCCACGTCGAAGTGCCTGCCGACAGCGCCTCGTAGATGCACTCTCGCCCTTACCCCGGATGTGCGAACGTTCGGGGTGGGGGCTTTATCCGGTTCGTTACTTTTGCACAAGAAACCCTTCCCCGTGTTGATCGAATCGAAATTTGGTTTTTGTTTAACATCCTCTTAAAATAGTTTTGTGCGTTTCACAACAATCATCGAACACAATCCGCATGCTGTATTACCTACTGTTCTGGAGGAAAAGATGCTTCGGAAAATCGTTGGAATTCTGGTTTTCACGCTGCTGCTCAGCCTGTCGGTGGCGGTAGCGCAGGACGACACGTTCGCCCTGACGATCATGCACACCAATGACGTGCATGGTTTCTACTCGCCTAACGATGCCAAGAAGGATGCGTCTACTGATGGCGGCGCAGCCCGTCAGATGGCGGTCATCAACCAGATTCGCGCTGAAGGCGTGAACAATATTTTGATTGACGCGGGCGACCGCTTCACCGGCACGCTGTTCCATCAGCAGTGGCGCGGGCAGGATGCAGCACGCATCATGAACGCGATGGGCTACAGCGTGATGACCGTAGGCAACCACGAGTTCGATGATGGCGACGACGGGCTGGCGGCATTTGTGGACGCGGTGAACTTCCCGCTGGTGTCCGCTAACGTCACCTTCGGCGCGAATCTAGCAGATAAGATTCAACCCTATACGGTGGTTGAAGTGGCTGGTCAGAAGATCGGTTTCATCGGTCTCACCCCGCCTGACACCGGCATTCTCTCTTCCCCCGGTGCGGATGTGGTGTTCAGCGACGATGTGCTGGGCGCGGTTCAGGCAGCTGTGGATGCGCTGACCGCTGAAGGCGTTAACAAGATTATCCTCCTGTCCCACCTCGGCTTCTTCGGCGATCAGGCGCTTGCGCCGCAGCTCAAGGGTGTGGACATCATCGTGGGCGGTCACAGCCACAGCCTCCTCTCGAACACCTATGCGGGCGCGGAAGGCTCGTACCCGACAGTGGTTAAGGATGCCGATGGCAACAAGGTCTACATCGTGCAGGCCGGTAGCAGTCTGAAGTACATGGGCCGCCTGAATGTGGTGTGGGACAAAGACGGCGTTGTGACCAGCGCATCGGGCGATACTATTCTCCTGTCGCGCTATATTACCCCCGATGCCGATATGCAGGCGATTGTGGACGAACTGCGCGCCCCGATCACTGAACTCATCAAGCAACCGGTGGGCGAATCGTCGGTGTTCCTCGTTGGTGATCGTAAGGTGTGCCGCGCTGAAGAATGCAACCTCGGCGACCTGATTACTGACGCGATGCGTGCCTATAGCGGCGCTCAGATCGCTATCACCAATGGCGGCGGCATTCGTGCCAATGTGCCGGTGGGTGCGGACATCCCCGCTGATCTGGCGCTGGCTGAACCGTACACTGTGACCCTCGGTGATGTGCTGTCGGTGCTGCCTTTCGGCAATCTGGTCAGCACGATGGAACTGAAGGGTGCTGATGTGGTGGCCGCGCTGGAAAATGGCGTGTCGCAGGTGGAAAACGGCGCTGGTCGCTTCCCGCAGGTGTCGGGCATTCGCTACACATGGGACGGCAGCAAGGATGCTGGCTCGCGCATTGTGAGCGTGGAAGTGCTGGGCGCAGATGGTCAGTTCGCGGCGATTGACCCCGAAGCGACTTACACTGTCGTGACCAACGATTTCATGCGTCGTGGTGGCGATGGCTATGCCATGTTCAAGGACAACGCGGTTAACCCGTATGACGGCGGCAGCCCGCTGGATGTGGTGCTGGCGGATTACATCCGCGCCAATGCCCCGATTGCTCCGGCAGTCGAAGGCCGCATCACCCGCGCTGACGGCTAATGCCCGATTCTATCATCCCTCTGCCTGTGTGCAGGGGGATGTGTTCATGTAAAACCTGTAAACAGGGGAGGCTCTTTGCCCCCCTGTTTGTTTTCAAGGCTTAAAGTCACTTGAGCTAACGCACATTTCTGGATTAAAGTGTGCGATAATCGAGAACAGAATCGTACTGTTTTGGAAAGTTGAATCCGGGCATGATATTC
>CAIVEA010000641.1 GCA_903904765.1 uncultured Chloroflexota bacterium | reverse complement strand
TATATTCCCCCGACCCATTAGGGATGAGGGTTATCCCGCAAAAAACCTACCCTTGAAAGCCCCCTCAGCCGTAGTAACAGCGAGGGGGAACAAACAGCAGACTCTTCACCCTTCTCCAAAGCGGTACTCCGCGTGTTGGAGAGGGTGATTGGTCGGAGGAATTTACGCTTGCGTGCCGCAGGCGTTCCCCCGACCCATTAGAGGGGTGAGGTTCTTTAGCCGAGAATGTGGGCGCAGGTTATTCCGTGCTGATGAACGGCCAGCCCTCGTCATCCCACGACAGGCGATCCATCCGCAGCGTGGGCGCGCCCTGCCGTTCGGCATCGTAAGCGTGGTAGATGATGTAATCCACATCGCCGTCGCGCAGGATGGCATTGTGACCGGGGCCGCGCCAGCGTTCGGTGGGGGCAGTCACAGGCTTGCCGCCGCCGCGCATCATATCGCGTCCGGTCTTGTCCACATACGGCCCGGTGACGGACTCGCTGCGCCCGACCATAACGTGATAGGTGCTATCCACACCCTGACAGCAGAAATCGAACGATACGAACAGGTAGTAGAACCCCTCGCGGTGAATGATAAACGGGGCTTCCACCGAACCGTAGTTCAAGAAACGCCGCGCCAATGGGTACAGGGTGGTGTCTTCTTCGGAGGGTTTGCCGGTGGCGTAATCAAGGCGGCGCATCTTGATACCCGACCAGAAGCTACCGAAGGCCAGCCATGGCACACCGTCGGTATCTAGGATGAGGTTCGGGTCAATGCAGTTGTAATCCTCCGCGCCCGTCGACTCGACCACCAGCCCCTCATCCACCCATTTGTAGCCGTCGTCTTTGGGATTCAGCGTGGTGTTGGTCGCCAGCCCGATCACCGACTTGTTGCTGCCGAAGGTGGACACGGCGTAGTACAGGTGATAGCGGTCATTGAAGTACGAAATGTCTGGTGCCCAGATGTCGTTCTGGTTGGGGATTTTTTCCCGCGCCCATGCTGGCGGCTGCCCGAACACGCTGGGCGGAAAGCCGATCTCCCAGTTGATGAGATCAACCGATTTCCGCATGAGGATGCCGCGTCCAGTGCAGAACAGATAGTAGGCATCCGGCGCTTTGATAATCACCGGATCGTGTACCGGACGAATCGCGCCCGTCAACTCGAGGCTGGAACTCGTCGGGGTCGCGTCTTGCAGCCTAGCCATACCGGGAATCCCCACGCTGGCGGCAGCGCCCAGAATCAAGCCGGAACGCAAAAACTGACGGCGGGATACAAAGTGGCTCATTGTTGAATACTTTCATCTCAAAAAGTAATCGAATACCTGCATACGAATGCATAAGACTATACCGATTGCTGGGTGAATTACCAAATATTGGGCTAGGTTACGCGGGGTAAACAGTGATTTCAGCAGAGCGCACGGCGACTGCGCTCTGCTGGAATCGTCCGATGATGCCGAGACAGGCGGAGAGCCTATCCATTCATCTCATAAGGGGTATGGCCTGTGGGCTGGCTTAGTCCGTTCCGGCCTCGTTCAGGCGCTGCATCTGCGCGGCGCTCAACTGGAAGTTCAGCGCCCCGATATTTTCGGTCATCTGTTCCTGTGTGCTGGCGGCGATCAGCGGGATGATGTCGCGCTGAATCATCCAGCGCAAAATCACCTGATTGACCGTCACACCCGCTTCCTGTGCCACCGCCCGCAGCGCGGTCAGCCGCTTATCGTTGTCGGCGCTCACCAGCCGTCCGGGCAGGCTACGTTCCGGGCGGGTGTACGCGCCGCTTTGCAGCGCCGAATAGGCCAGCAACGTCATGCCGGTGCTGCGGCAGTAATCCAGCAAATCCTCGTTGGCGAACACCTGCGGGTCGGTGCTGGTGCCGGGGCGCAGCGGCAGATAGGTGTAGTGCTGCTGGATGCAGGTGAACTGCGCCCAGTGGTTGGTCTGGCTCACCCATTTGGCCTGTTCCAGCCGCCACGCCAGATAGTTGCTCGCACCCACATAGCGCACCTTGCCGACCTTCACCAGCTTATCGAAGGCTTCGAGGGTTTCTTCCAGCGGCGTATGGCGGTCATCCACATGGGCATAGTACAGGTCAATGGTTTCGATGCCCATGCGCTTGAGGCTCTTGTTGCACTCCTCCTCGATCCAGCGGGCGTTGAGAGTGCGCGGCACATCATCGTAGCCGAAGCCCACTTTGGAGGCGATGAATAGCCGCGAACGGTTGTTGCGTTGCCGCATCCATTCGCCCATCAGGGTTTCGCTTTCGCCGCCGTGAAAACCGTCCACCCACCACGCATAGATGTTGGCGGTGTCTATGAAACTGCCGCCCGCGTCTACATAGGCATCCAGCAGGCGCTCTGAGTCGGCTTGACTATTGCGGCTGCCAAAGTACATCGCGCCCAGACACAGGGCGCTCACCTGCACATCTGTCAGCCCTAGCTTACGGGTTTGCATCCTCAATTCCTTTCCGGCGCTACTGATCGCGCAGCCAGACGCGCATCTCACCGGGTTGACGGTTCGCCCACAGGCTGTAGGGAATGGCCTTGAAGGCAACCGGATTACTATCGTATTGTAGGACGCGCTGCGGCTGATACAGCCCGCCGTACCACTCGGTCGGCTCGGCATGGATAGCCTCGCCCGTCACCACACCCACACCGCTGAACAGATTTTTGTCTATGCTCGATCCCAATCGCGATCCACGCGGGATAATCAGGTTAGCGAGGTTGCCGCCGTTGTCGGCTTCTTCCAGCGCGTACACAATCGGCCCGCGCTGAAGTGCCACGCAACCCGCATTGTGGCGCACATTGGGGTGCGACACAATGCGCTCAACGGGCATGGACAGGTTCAGTTCCACCATGTCGCCGTTGTTCCACTGGCGATCCAGCAGGGCATAGCCGCGCTTGACGTTGGCATCAGCCGTTTTGCTATTCACGCGGATGCTGAAGTTGGAGCACCAATCGGGGATACGCAGCGCCAACCGGAAGGATTGCGATTCGTTCAGTTGCAGCGTCATCTGCACATCACCATCCCAAGGATAGTGAGTCTGCTGCTCGATTTTGACGGTTCCAGCCGCCAGCGGGGCGCTCATTGTCCCCTGCCCGTACAGATGGACGTACACCGTGTCCTCATTGTGCGACAGGAAATACGAACCAACGTTGGCGACCACACGCGCCAGATTGGGCGGGCAGCACGGACACTCGAACCACTCCTCGCGCCGGTAGTGCTTGGCGGTGTTGATTCCGCTGAAGTGAGCATGGGGGTTCACATACGGGTACGAGGCCAGCGGGTTGGCGTAGAAGAAATGCCGACCTTCGTAGGAGACGCCGGCCATCGTGCCGTTGTACAGCGCCCGTTCCATGACATCGGTGTAGCGGCTGTCCGGGTCAATATCGAACATGCTTTTGGCCCAGAACACCAGCGCAATCGCGGCGCAGGTTTCGGCATAAGCGCTTTCGTTGGGCAGGTCATAGCCGAAGGTGAAGCCTTCGTTGGCATGCGCCGGCCCCAGCCCGCCCGTGATGTACATCTGCTTGCTGGTCAGGTCATCCCAGATCACGCGGCAGGCATCCAGCAGGGTGCTATCGCCCGTTTCAGCGGCGATGTCCGCTGCGCCCGCGTACAGATAGGCGGCGCGTACCGAGTGGCCGGTGGCGGTTTTCTGTTCGCGCAGCGGCTGATGCGCCTGACAGTAGCGGTAGCTGGTCGCCCAGAATTTTTTCGGGTCTTCGCCGCGTTCCGCCGCTTCGATGTCGAAGAAGTTCGGTTCTTGACCGCGTTCGTCCACAAAATACTTTGCCAGATTCAGGTAACGGCGTTCGCCCGTTGCACGGAACAGCTTGACCAAGCCCAGTTCCGCTTCGGGGTGGCCGCAGTAGCCATGCCGCTGATGTTCGCCCGGCCCGAACCGTGCATCAATATGATCGGCATAACGCGCCAACGTATCCAGCAGCACACGCTTCTTCGTGCCCTGATAGTAGGCGGTGGCGCTTTCGATCAGATGACCGGCATCGTACAGTTCGTGCCAGTCGCGCAGGTTACGCCACTTCTGATCGGGTTCGATCACCGTGAAATAGCTGTTCAGGTAGCCGTCGTCCAACTGTCCGGCCTGAATGCGGGCGATCACGCCATCCGCCAGTGCTTCCAGTTCGGGGTCGGGATGGTTGAGCAGGCTGTAGCCCACCGCTTCCAGCCACTTGCCCAGATCGGAATCCCAGAATTTGTGGACGATGCGGTGATCGTGGCGCACATCGCTTTCGCCCTCTGAATGCCACGCATCGGCGCGGCCTGTGATGTCCAACTGATGATAGACCGCCGGAATGGTCTGTGTGCGGTTGGTTTCTTGACGTTCGCCCCAGTAGCCGCCATTGAGGACGACCTGATTGCTCTGTATCGAACGGAGAGGTTGAATGGAATCGCTCACTTTATAGCCTTTCCACGAAAAATGATTATTCACACACTGATTTTCTTCCTTACTGTAGCGCGGCTGAAATCCCTGCACAGCACCCAAATCCCTGCAATAACCGGACGATTCCGACTTTTATACCATTTGCGGTATAGTTCTGCATCCACTGTTCATCACTTTGGGCGCAGTGCAGGAACAGCCGAAATTCAGGGGGAAAGCCGTGAATCTTTTCCATTCGTTGCAACTGGAGATGCGGAGCGCGGTGAAAGCGCAAAACGCGGGTTTGTTCATCTCGCGGGGGAACGCACAGCACCCCACCCGTATCATTTCCTCGCACGAGTTGATCTTCGTCAAGCAGGGTGAACTGGAACTGTGGGAGGACGATCAGACCTTCCATCTGAAGGCGGGGCAAACGCTGCACCTGTGGCCGGGGCGGCAGCACGGCAGCCGCACGATCATGCCGCCCGACCTGCGCTTCTACTGGATTCACTTCGAGATACCCGGTGAGAGCGAAACCCATGAGCCGCAGATGCTCATCCCGCAGGTGGCTTCGGTTCCGCATCCCGAACGCTTGGAGCGCCTGTTCCGCACCTTTCTGGAAGATCAGGCAGCGGGGATGCTGCACCCGTATGCGGCGAACCTGCTCACGCTGTTGATGCTGGTGGAGGTGGTACAACCGCAGGTGGCACAGCACCTGCATTCAGAAGATGCCAGCGTGGTGGCGACATGGGCGGATACCTACATCCGCATGAACTTTGAC
>CAIVEA010000640.1 GCA_903904765.1 uncultured Chloroflexota bacterium | reverse complement strand
TTCCTGATGCTGCGCGACGACGATGGTGGGTTGGGCGTGCAGGTCGCCCGCAACTTCGACCAGCAAACCTTGAGCGATGACCACTTCAAATACAGCCGCACCATTGCCAACCGCGTGCTGGACAGCGGTAAGGCCATCCTGACCACCAACGCGCAGGAAGACCCGCGTTTCGCGGGGCAGGCCAGCATCGTCGGGCAGGCGCTCCGCAGTATCATGGCGACACCGCTGCGGGCGCGGGGCAGCGTGATCGGCGTGGTCTATGTGGACAACCGCATGATGGCGAGTCTATTCAACGAGGACGATCTGGCGGCGCTGGATGCCTTCGCCGCACAAGCCGCCGTCGCGCTGGATAACGCCCGCCTGTTCAGCCAGACCGATCAAGAGCTGGCGCAGCGCGTGGAGGAACTTCAGCGGTTGCGCCGGATTGACCGCCTGATGAGCGAGACGCTGGATGCCGACAAAGCCATGCAGATCACGCTGGAATGGGCGTGCCGCCTGTCGAATGCCGATGGCGGCTATCTCGGCCTGCTGGAAGGTGACCCGCCCACCATCCAGATCGCGCATCGCTTCACCGTCAGCGACCATTCCACTCCCGCCGAGCCGAAACTTTATGCCGAGAGCGAAACCGCGATTGCCGAAGCACGTACCCTGATCTTGAACCCCGAACAGGGGGGCGGGAAAGCCGTCGCCATCGTCCCTATCCGGCGCGAGGCGCGGGTGGTCGGTTTGGTGGTGGTGGAGCGCGAAGGCCACATGCCTTTCACAGCTGATGAACAGGACATCATCGAGCGCGTGATCGCCCGTGCCGCCATCGCCATCGAAAACGCTCGCCTGTACGCCGCCGTTCGCGCCGCCGACAAAGCCAAAAGCGAGTTCGTGGGCATTGTCGCGCATGATTTGAAAGTGCCGATGACCAGCATCTCCGGCTATGCCGACCTGACCCAGATTCAGGGCGGGCTTTCCGAACGGCAGGTCGAGTTCTTGACGCGCATCAAAGATACGGTCAAACGCATGGCGATGCTGGTTTCGGATCTGGCGGACATCAGTCGCATCGAAAGCGGCCTGTTCTATATGAACGAGTCCCGCGTGACGGTGGCGGATATTGTGCAGGCCGTCCGCGACGGCACGATGACCCAGATGGAACAGTACCATCACGAGTACACCGAAGAGGTCGAGCCGGGGCTGCCCGACCTGCACACCGATTACTACCGACTGGTGCAGGTGCTTACCAATCTGGTCAGCAACTCCTACAAATACACACCGGATGGCGGCAAAATCCGCTTGAAGGTATACCGCGATCAGGATGGGCGCATCGCTTTTGCGGTGTCGGACACGGGCATCGGCCTGTCGAAAGAGGCCATTGCCAAACTGGGGACGAAATTCTGGCGCGCCGAGGATGAATTCACCCGTTCGCGCCCCGGCACGGGCTTAGGCTATGCCATCACCCGCAGTTTGGTGGAGCAGATGGGCAGCCGCATTCAAATCGAGAGCGAAATCGGGCAGGGCAGCACCTTCTGCTTCAGTGTAGTTGCCGAAGGATAGCCGTGCATGTACGTGATTCTCTCGCCACATTTTGATGACGCGCCTCTGAGTTGTGGTGGCCTCATTGCGACGCTGGCAGCCAGTGGTCAGCCCGTCGAAGTGCGTACCGTGTTTGGCGGCAGCCCCGCGCCGAATAAAATACCGGCTACGCCGATCACCCGCGATCTGCATCAACGCTGGGCGGTGGGCGATGATCCGGTGGCGGTGCGTGCTGCCGAGGACGAAGCCGCCATACTGCGGTTGGGCGCGACCTACAAGCGGCTGACAGTGTTCGCAGACTGCGTGTACCGCACCTCGCGGGCGGGGCTGGCACTGTATCCCAGCGAACAATCGTTGTTCAGTATGGTGCATCCTGACGACACCGCCGCCAACCTGCTCCCCACCGTCGGAATGCCTACTGAGCCGTTCATCGCCGCCGTGTATGCACCATTGGCCGCCGGACATCATGTGGATCACCAGATTGTGCGCGACTGGGGCATCAATTTGCAGGTACACCGTTCTGTAACGAGTGTCAAATTTTACGAGGATTATCCTTACACGCGGGATGTAGCCGCCGTCGAAGCAGCTTTGAGCGTTTTTGAACCGCTGCGACTGCGCCCCGAAATCACCTATTTGAGCGAGGACGCGGTGGCTGCCAAACTGGATGCCATCCGTTGCTATCGTTCGCAATTGAGTACTTTCTGGCCGGATGACGCGACGATGGTGGCCGAAACCCGCGCCATGCTGGACTCGGTGGGTGGAGGACGACCCGCCGAACGCTGCTGGGTGTTAGACTAAAGCAAGACGAAGCAGCGCCTATTTTTTTCGTCCGCGAATTCGCAAGTGCATGAAGCATATCACTGAATGATTAGCGAAAGTGACCGGGCTATGACCCAGCAGGCGTTGGAACAGGCACGTATTCAACTGGATGAACTGATACAGGCGGCACAACAGGGGCGGATTATTCCGGTGCGGCTGACCGGACAACTGCAAGCCATTGGCGATTTGCTGGCGCAGGCCGCCGAACCGGAAGCACCTGCCGAGGCCGAACCCGTTGGCGATCTGGAAACCTATCGCCACGATCTGGCGGAATTTTTGCGCCATGCCTTCCACGATCTACGCTTGCCCCTCACCAGCATTCGCGGTTATTCCGATATGCTGGGCAATCCGGCGATGGGGACGCTCACGCCGATGCAGCAGCAGTTCGTGGATGTGATTAAGACCAACTCGCGCCGCCTCGAATCGCTGCTGGTGGATGTGAGCGATATGAGCAAGATACGCGGCGGCGTACTCAAACTCAGCCCCAAGATGGATATGTTCAAGAATATCGCTATGGTGGTCGAGAAGCAGATGCGACCGCTGGCGGATGAACTCAAGCGCACTCTTACGCTGGAGATTCCGTCGGGTCTGCCCATCCTGAATATTGACGGCGACATGCTGGCGAAGGCACTGAACAAGCTGGTGGAAAATGCGCTGCGCTACAACAAACCGGAGGGCGGAACGGTCACATTACGCGCCACCGCCGACGGGGGCAACCTCATTATCTTTGTGGAGGATAACGGCATCGGCATGACTCCCGAACAGGTGGCGCGGCTGGGCGAACCCTACTTCCGTTCCGATGATGAGCGCGTGTTGGCCTTCAAAGGCAGTGGGCTTGGAACGCCGGTAGCCTTTGGCATTATTGCGCTTTTAGGTGGTATGATTGCAGTAGAGAGCCAGCCCGAACTGGGTACCATCGTAGCCATCACACTGCCGGGAATGACCTAGACAACATGACCAGCGATTACGTCAGTGTTACCTTACAACAGGCGCTGGACACCCTTATCAAGCTTCAGGCAACTGCGCCACCCAGCACAGCCCTTCGTTTGGCACAGGTTGCCGATTTGCTCAACCATTTGAGCAGCGAAAATGCCTATCTCAACAGCCTGATTGTGGAAGACCTGCCGGAATCGTACCGGGGTTCGGGGCCGCTAATCACGCCTCCTTCGGCACGAAGCCCTCAGTCTGTCTCCATGAAAGCGCCGCCGCCCGAACCAGAACCGGAACCAGAGCCACCCCCTCCACCTGCGCCGGAACCGCCCGCACAGGTGCTTCATGCCGCCCCGCGCATCGTCTACGACACCAACCCGCAGCAAGCCGCGCTGTTTACCGGTATGAACGATGCCATGCGCCCACCGCTGATCGCCATACGCAGTCGCGCCGAACTGGTGCAGGCAGGCATGTTAGGCGCAATCACCAACGATCAAGGGGCGTGGTTGCAAGCCATTCAGGAGAGCACAGACCGCGCTTTCGCCCTGCTGGAAACCGTACACGAGATTATGGTGCTGCAAAAAGGCGATGCCAAAATCGAGCAGGTTAATTTCATCTCCACCGACCTGCTGACCGAAGGCTGGGAGCGCATCCGGGATCGTGCCCATCAGTACAAGCATGAAGTGACCATCCAGGCACCGGAAGTCGTGCCGCTGGCGCGGGGCGATTTCTACCAGAGCTTGATCGTCCTCAGCGATTTGCTGGATAACGCCGTGCGCTACACCCCGCCCGGTGGGCAGATTCGCATGTCAGTGGATAACCTCGGCGATCATGTGCTATTCAGCGTGGCGGATACAGGCATCGGCTTGACGGCGGAGGACTTGCTGAACGTCAGCAAACCGTTCTGGCGCGGCGACCATCACCGTCTGGTGCGGCAGCACACCGGGACAGGCTTGCGCCTTGCGCTGGCAAAGGAAATTCTGGCGCGGCAGAACGGCGAACTGATCTTCTCCGGCGAACCCGACCTCGGCAGCACCTTCAGCTTCACCCTGCCTATTCCGTAAATACGGCGTTGTCACCCGATGCCGGCGCTGCTGGCGCGTTCGATCAGGCGCGGCAGGACGCGGTTGTGCTGCGCCGCCGCCCCCGGATTGGCGATACGCTCGATCATATAGGCGATTCCCTGCCGTCCCAATTGCTCGAAATCCTGCCGGACAGTGGTTAGCGGCGGATCGAAATAGGCCGCCTCTGGAATGTCGTCAAACCCCACCAGCGATACATCCTGCGGCACACGCCGTCCGGCTTCGTTCAGTGCCCGCAGCGCCCCCAGCGCCATCTGGTCGTTGCCCGCCACCAGCGCAGTGAAGGAAGCGCCTTTCGCCAGCAGCGTTCGCGCCGCCTCATAGCCGCTGTGCGGTGTCCAATCGCCCGCTGCGGAAGCAGTCGGCTCCAATCCCGCTTCGCCTAGCACATCCAGCAGGCTCTGATGACGCGCCTGTGCGTCCACCCATGCCGCCGGGCCGCGAATCTCCGCGATGCGCGTATGCCCCAGCGCCAGCAAATGCTCCGCGATCAGCCTGCCGCCGTGCGCCTGATCCACCGCCGCCGAGGATGTGCCTTCGCCGCCGGACGCACCGATCTGCACCAGCGGCACATCCCCGCACAGCATCCGCAAATCCTCCGGGGTCATGCCCGTCAGCGGGGCGAGGAACACCAGCCCATCCACTTCCCAGTGCAGCAGATGGTGAATGGCGGCCTGCACACTCTCCAGTGTGGTGTCGGTCACGTTGGCGAAGATCAAATCATAGCCCGCCTCCCGCGCTGCCTGTTCCACGCTGATGACCATTTGCGCTGGCCCATACTTGTTCAGCGCGAAGGTGGTCATGCCCAGCACTCGTGAATGGTTGCCGGCCAGCAGTTGCGCGGCGCGGTTGGGGCGGTAGCCCAGTTCCGCGATGATATTCAGCACTCGTTCGCGGGTATCCTGCGCTACATGGGGATGGTTGTTGATGACCCGCGAAACCGTCTGGTAGGACACGCCAGCGCGGTTGGCGACATCGTGCATGGTGAAACGACGGTTATCGGACATCCGTGATCTTCCTAACGCAATACCCGCACAAGGGGCAGGAAGTCGCCCTCATCCTCAACCCTTCTCCCTCAGAGCGAAGGGAGTCAGACCAACAAATGCGTCTTTCACCCCTCTCCGAAGCGGTACTCCGCGTGTTCCAGAGGGGACTTACAAGGGTAGGTTTTTTTGCGGGACACCCCTCATCCCCATCCCTTCCGCTGCGCGTCAGGGCGAAGGGTGTAATACTATCTTGCTTCCCCTCTCCAAAGCGGTACTCCGCGTGTTGGAGAGGGGACTGAGGGGTGAGGTTCTTCAAAAAACCTGTCCTTAAAAGGGTGCGGTGGGTGAGGGGATGCTTGCCCCCGTTGCCTTGCTTGACAGACAACTTAAATCATGTTAGTTTTCAGTGAGCGTTCACAATGAGCATTGTACGATAGTTTTTTTACTCGTGCCACCAGAAAGATAAGCTATGTACACCATCGGCATTGATTTTGGAACGGAGTCTGGACGTGCGTTGCTAGTTGACGTGCGGAACGGACGCGAGATTGCCACCGCCGTTCATCCTTACTCGAACGGTGTGATTGACCACCATTTGCCCCACAACGACAAACCGCTACCACCCGATTGGGCGCTGCAAGACCCGATGGATTACATCGAGGTTTTTAAGAACACCATCCCTTCGGTGCTCAAACAAAGCGGCGTGAAGCCCGAAGAAGTGGTGGGTGTGGCGGTGGACTTCACCGCTTGCACCATCCTGCCCACCCGCACCGATGGAACGCCGCTGTGCGTGCTGCCCGAATGGCGCGACAACCCGCATTCGTGGGTGAAGCTGTGGAAACACCACGCCGCGCAGGGGCAGGCCGATCAGATCAACGAAACCGCCCGCCGCATGGGGCAGGCGTGGTTGCCGTTGTACGGCGGCAAGATTTCGTCGGAATGGTTCTTCAGCAAGGCGCTGCAAATTCTTCAGGAATCGCCCGAACTGTACCGCGCTGCGGATCGCATCCTCGAAGCCGCCGACTGGGTGATCTGGCAACTGTGCGGCGTGGAAACGCGCAACGCTTGTACTGCGGGTTACAAAGCGATGGTGCATGGTGACGGTGTGTATCCCCCGCGTGAATATTTCGCAGCACTGCACCCGGATTTCGCCGACATTGTGGATACCAAGATGAGCCGCGAGTTCGCCACGCTGGGGAACCGTGCGGGCGGGCTGACGGCGCAGGCCGC
>CAIVEA010000639.1 GCA_903904765.1 uncultured Chloroflexota bacterium | reverse complement strand
CTCATGACCGCGCTGCTTATCGTCCCGTTGACGCTTTGGATCGTCAGCGAGTTGCGTCGCTCCGAGGAATTCAAGCTTCCCGTTCGCATCGCCTATGTGTTCCTTTCGCTAATGCCGATGGCGGTCTCCCTCGTCAGCAGCGTCGTCTCCCTCGGCGCATGGCGCTGCTGGCAGCGTACCTCCCTCCCCCACCTCGCAGGTGTAAGTGGCTGGGTGCTGGAACTCGCACACGGAACAGGCAACCTTCAGCTTGATCTACACGCCTCCGGCTTCCAGTCCATCGGTTACGATCTCTCCCCCTACATGGGGCACATCGCCCGCCGCAAACTGCGCTGCGCCGGATTGCCTGCGCGTCTTGCACAGGGCATGGCGCAAACGCTACCCTTCCCGGACGCAGCCTTCGGCGCAGTCGTCAGCACCTTCCCTACAGACTTCATTATCGCCCCTCAGACGCTTGCCGAGGTTTACCGTGTTCTCCAGCCACAGGGCCGGCTGGTGATCGTCACCAACGGCATCCTAACGGGTGGAGATGCCCTCAGCAGCGGTTTAGAATGGCTCTACCGCATCACAGGACAGCGCGAGAATCGCCAACCCGTCACACCACCGCCTGATATACGCGGATTCTTCACCGCCGCAGGTTTCGACGTGGAATTGCGCGAAGCAACCTGCCCCCGTAGCGTCGCGCAGTTGGTAATCGCCCACAAAAAGGTCTAGATTTCAGAAATTCACCATGCTATACTGCGCCACATTAACATGGTGGCTATAGCTCAGCTGGTTAGAGCGTCTGGTTGTGGCCCAGAAGGCCGTGGGTTCAAATCCCACTAGCCACCCACCAAGCAAAAAGGGGCGAACATGCCCCTTTTTGCTTTCTTGTATTCCACACCACCCGCTACGCACCCGGCCAGCGCACCCGTACCCGCTTCCGCCGCAGGCGCAACCGCAGCCCCACACGGCTCCAGCGCAGCACCATTTCGCCCACAGGCGGGGGAGACACTGGCAACTCCTCAATCGGCCTAAACGGAAGTTCCACCACCGGCACAGCAGTCAATATCTCGGTATCGGTATCATCCACCACCGGTAATTCATGCGTGATGGTGGTATGAATACCAACCGGCACAGGTCGCTCAATCGTCTCCTCAACCACGATTGACACAGGTTTGTCCACATCCGGCAGAGGCATAGGCGGCTCGGCTGATTCAATCAGCACAGCGGGTTCTGGCGGCACAACCACCTTCGCCGAGGTCTGAGTCACGCTCGGCTTTGGAACGCCGAACAAATCAAACACGCTGATCTCGCGGGTATCCAACCGTGAAAGGTCTTCTTTGCTCATCAACGGCGCGACGGGCATTTCAGCCACATCCCGCTTGGGTTCCGTCACGGGTGGCACGGACGGCACTTCGATGGGTTTTTCCGGCTCAAGCACCTTTTCTAGTGGTGCGGGTGTAGGCTCTATCGGCAGCAGGAACGACGGTTCTGCCACCACTTCCGCCAGCGGCGGCATATACACCCGCACAGCAGCATCTTCCGGTACAGGGATTGTTTCCGTAGGCAGTTCAACCGCCACGCCTGATTCGGCTGTCACCACGGGCACACGCGGGCGGGTATCTTCTTCCACAATCGGCGGTTCTTCGATGATCGGCGCGATCATCGGCTCCGGCACAGGCAGAGCTGACGGATTTTCTGCCGCAGGCTGTGGTGCTGACGCTTCACCCTTCCCCGATGGATGGCGCGACTTATACTGCATTCGCGCCTCATAATCGGGCGCATCCCGCATCAACGACTTTGCCTCACGATGCGGTTCGGCAGTCTGCTGCATCACCTTCCATAGCTTACGCAGGCTGTCAATCATCACGCTTTCCAGTTGGCGCTTCAGCGTGACTGCATTTCGCACCCCGCCCAAGAATCCGCCCACATCATAGGTGAACGTCCACTGGACAATCGTACCTTCGGGGATTTCCTGCAACCGCACTCGTCCCCGCGCCTCTTTGAACGGCGCACCATCCACCACATGATACTCATACCCCAACCCGTCGTACCATGCGGTCATTTCAATCAGATAATCGCGCCCACCCGGCTGCGTAGACCGGACGCGAACGCCCGCTCCGGTATGGCGCGGCGAGACAAACGAGATGGCAGTACAATCTGTCTGCCATGACGGATTACGGGACAAATCGCTCACAAACGCCCAAACAGTATCAGGAGACTTTGGAATCAGAATACGATGGTCAAGAATATTCATCGGTGCGGCTCGTGCTGAACGGCGTGTAAAATACTCAGTTTATGCTACACTCGTAGCGTAGTGTACAGTAATTTTACCATAGTCAAGGAATTGGTCATAATTGACCAATAAGTAGCGAACGTGCCTGACCCCATCACCACCTTTGCCTTCATCCTCGCCACCCTTTTCGGTGCGGTTTTTCACCTCATTTTTGGCGGTGATGCCCGTAAACTTGCGCTATTCCTCGTGGCGGGCTGGGTGGGCTTCGGTGTGGGGCACATGACCGGCATCCTGATGAATATCAACGTGCTTAACGTAGGAACGCTGCGCGTGTTCAGTGCGGCCATCGGCGCACTGGTCGCCTTAGGGATCGCCCGCTTCTTAACCAGTGAACGCCGGGGTCAACCGCGCACACGCGCCTAACCTAAAGGAATACCATGCCCCCCGAATCAACCACCCCTGTACCACCTGTTACCACCCAACCCGAATCGCAAGGGATGAACATTCAGCGCAGCACCGCCATCAGCGCGGCGGTGCTAGGCGGTGTGATCGTCGTTATCTTCGTCATCGGCCTCCTGCTCGCCTTGTTCAGCGGGGTCGAAGTGACTGCCGCCCGCATTCAGATCATTCGCGATATTTTTCTCATCATTCTGGGGCTAGAATTCATCCTCATCGTCGGGGCACTGGCGGTGCTAGTCGTTCAAGGCGCACGCCTCATTAACCTGCTTAACAGCGAAACGAAACCCGTCCTGAAAAACGCACAGGCCACAGTTACCGAAGCCCGTGCAACAGTCTCCTTCGTAGGAGAAAACGTCACACAACCGATCATTCGCACCAAAGCCTTCCTCGCAGGCGCACGTGTATTCCTGCGCGAGATAGGGGGCATCCGCCGTGCCATCCGCCACACGGAACCGAAAGACAACCCGAACGGAGGGACGCAATGAATCGTCTGGACAGCGGCACACTCATCGGCGGCTTTCTCATCGGCCTGCTCGTCGGCGGCATCGCCGCCCTTTTCAAAGCGCCCCGCAGCGGCCTTCATGTGCGGCAGCAAATCGCGCAGGCCGGCGAACAGGTGCGCGACAAGCTCGAATTTGCCGTCCCCGCAGACCCGATTGCCGAAAGCCTAGCCGAAGGCAAAGCAACCGCCCGCCGCCGCCGCAACGAACTCGGCCTCAACAGCTAAGTTCGCGCAGCGCCTCGCCAATCCGGTCACGCACATCCCGCGCCACCACCGCCCGGCGACTACCCATCTGCTGCGCCGCCAATTCGCCCGCCAACCCGTGCAGATAAGCCGCTACCACCGCTGCACTGAACGCCGGACTCCCTTGCGCCCGTAATCCCACAATCAACCCCGCCAGCACATCTCCAGTCCCTGCCTTCGCCAACGCATCTGTTTTGAACGGCAGCACCGCCAGCCGCCCATCAGGAGAAGCCACAACGGTATGCGCCCCTTTCAGCACCACAATCGCCCCCCACGTCGCAGCCATCCGCGCCGCAATTCCCCACCGATCCGCCTGTACCGTCTCCGTCGTCAACTCGCACAGCCGCCCCATTTCTCCGGGATGCGGTGTCAGCACCGTTTCCGGCGGCAGCTTACACCACCATTCCGGCGTAACGCTCAGCAGATTCAGCGCATCCGCATCCAGAATCAAGGGTGGCAACGCCTCTCGTCCCGTATCCAGCAGCCCATAGACCAGATCACGCGCTTCCGGCGCAGTCCCCAATCCGGGGCCGATCAGCGCCGCACTGTAGCCAACCATCCCCTGCCGCACGGTCTCCGCCCGCTGCTGACCATCCCCCGCCAGCGGCAACCACGTCGGTTCGGACACCGTTCCGCTGAGCGAATCCACCAGCGCGGACGGGGTAGCCACCGTCACCAGCCCTGCACCAATCCGGTACGCCGCCATCGAAGCCAACCCCACCGCACCGATATAGCGTTCGCAGCCCGCAACCACCATCGCCTTACCGAACGTCCCCTTGCTCGAATTGACCGGGCGTTCCGGCAGTAGCGCCCGCGCCGCATCCGCATCTACCAGTATCGGTGGCGGTTGTACCTGCGGCAGCAGCGGAACGCCCAGAGTCGCCACCGACAACTGCCCGACAGCAGCCGCGCCCGGAAACAGGAACAACCCCGGTTTCGGGCTGATGAACGTCACCGTCTCATCAGCAGTCAGCGCCTCGGCATCCAGTTGCCCGCTGTCGCAATCCAACCCGCTCGGACAGTCCACCGCGATCACCACCGCCCGCCGCACAATCGGCGCAGGACGGTCCGGCAAAATCAACCGTGCATCCGCTGACTCCGGCAAAGACCCGTCTCGCAGCGCCGCCCGCGCCTGTCGCAGCAATCGGGCAGCCTCATCGCGCAGCGGTAACTTCACACCGATCCCGAACAGCGCATCCAGCACCACATCAGCACTGGCGACCATATTCCGCAGCACACGTCCATCGTGGTCATCCTCCGCCTGTGCGACCATAACACCCGCTTCACGGGCAGCCGTCAGTAGCGGATCATCCCGTCGCGGCTTCAGCAGATAACAGCGCACCCGCGCCCCGCCCTCCTGTCCCAGCACCCGAGCCGCCACCAGCCCATCGCCGCCATTGTTTCCTGCGCCCACCAGCACCGTCACACGCGGTTCTTCCACCCCATTCAGGTGTGCCAGTGTGCGCGTCGCCAGCGCACGTCCCGCGCGTTGCATCATCTCCGCATAAGGCAAGCCGGCAGAATCCGCCGCAGCCTCATGTTCACGCACTTGTTGGACAGTCAAAATCGGGATCATGTTCGCTCTTTCACTGAATCGGGTCTATGCTAAAAAGGTAACGCGCAAGTTCATAAAAGGAAACGGGGCATGAGCGATCCAATTGGGGGTATATGTGAAATCTGCGGGGCGGCGCAGATTGAAGGCTGGACTTGCGAGGCGGCTTTTCATCAAATGCTCGTCTGGGAATTTGCGGACGAACACGGTGCAGGCGCTGTGCATCATCTCAGTGTCTTGTGCTACCACCTTCAGCACCCGCAACTATATTCCCCGCAGGGGCTTCGGCATGCGCTAGAATTGCTGGTCGCCTTCGATGGTGGCGCACCGCCCGAACAGGTTCGTGAGCAAGCCCGTGTCAGTCTCTCCGAACGCACATGGTCAATCCGGGGCAACGCCAACGCGGGTTACGGCAATTATGCCCACGCCGTTCATTGGACGCTTCACGCACCTACGATAGTCATCGGCGGTTCAGAGGGGTATGTGCAACGGGTACATGACTGGTCAAAAAGCATTTTGACGGCACTTCGAAGCGCGGGCGAACTCTAGGCAAATAAAAACCCGGCGCTCTTGACCGGGTTCTCGCTGGTTCTTCTCATTTTAGTGGTCGCGGTCAACCACCAATTTCGCAATTTCGATCAACTCATACTTGG
>CAIVEA010000638.1 GCA_903904765.1 uncultured Chloroflexota bacterium | reverse complement strand
GTTGATCCGGCAGCGCGTGGAAAGCATCGCGGAGAATATCCTCATGCTCTCCGAACGCACCCAGCAAATCGGCGAAATCATTAACACCGTGAACGAGATTTCCAACCAGTCCAAGCTGCTGGCACTGAATGCCAGCATCGAGGCGGCGCGGGCGGGCGAAGAAGGCAAAGGCTTCGCTGTAGTGGCGCTGGAAGTGCGCCAGTTGGCGGAACAATCCCGCGATGCCACCGGACGTGTGCGCGACATCCTGAACCAGATTCAGCAGGCGACCAATAGTGCCGTGATGGTGACGGAAGAAGGTAGCAAGGGCGCGGATAGCGGCGTGGCACTGGTGGAACGCGCTGGCGAGGCCATCGCAGAACTGGCACGTACCATCGAGGAAGCGATGCAGGCGGCAGCACAAATCGCCGCCAGTACCAGCCAGCAAACCATCGGCATTGACCAGCTGGCGGTTGCCATGTCCAACATCAAGCAGTCCAGCAGCCAGACCGCCGCCAGCACCCGTCAAACTGAGCGCAGCGTGCAGGATTTGAACGCCATGTCCAAATCGTTGGAGGCGCTAGTGGCGCGTTATCAACTGGAACAGGGCAACCAGAACGGAAAGCATTGACGGGTTTGCGGGATGGGCAGTTCAAAAGCAAAACGAAAAGCGCCGGATCAAGTTCCGGCGCTTCGTTGTATCAAATAGGCCAGCAGGCTGAGTAGCTCTTTAGGGTCAATCGGTTTAGCAACCAGCGGCGCTTGCAGTTCCCGTGCCTTCAAGATGTTGATATGCGTGTTGGAGGCCGTGATGATGGCAACTGGCAGTTTGGAGAAGCCGGGTGTATTGCGGATGGCGGCCAGTAATTCCAAACCGGAGAGTTCCGGCTTGCAGATGTCGGTAATCAAGGCGCTGATGGGCTGCGTTTTGCAGATTTGCAACGCTTCGACGGCGCGGGGAGTGAAAATCGCATTCAATCCTGCCCTGCCGATGAGTACCTTGTACAGCTTGAGTACAATCGCATCATCATCGGTGATGAGCAGCGGGTTTTCGTGCGTATGCGCGATGAGTTCCGGTGTGAGTGGTATCGCATTGGTGGAACGCCAAGGCAACGGCACTGTGGGTTGGAGCATAACTGTACGCCTCGAAACAATCTGTATCCTGTATTAGTCCAATAACAGAGGATACTTTGTCTTGAACTATTAGAGCGCAGTTTTCGCACAAATAACCAGCACACTGCACACCTATAATCCAGCATATATCGAAAATTTCAAAGATAGCATAAAGATTATACTTATTTACACTTCACTTGCCCCTCTTGCAGCAGGCGCGTACACTTGGGGAAGCATGAGAGGACAGCAATCGGGGCAATCATGAGCGAACAGCGCGATGACCTGATCGGAAAAACGTTAGGGCAGTATGAAATCCAAGAGGAAATCGGGCGCGGCGGCATGGCTACCGTGTACCGGGCGCGGCAAATCTCGATGAACCGCACGGTGGCGGTGAAGGTGCTCCCCCGCCATTTCCTGCACGACCCCGGCTTCTATGAACGCTTTGAGCGCGAAGTGGATGTGATCGCGCACCTCGAACATCCGCACATCCTGCCCATCTACGATTTCGGACGTGCCGAAAGCGTACCGTATATTGCCATGCGCTATCTGGGCGGGGGCAGCATGGCGCAGATGGTTCGGCGCGGCCCCACGTCGCTCGCGTCGCTGGATCGCCCCTTCTCGCAGGTGGCGCAGGCGTTGGATTACGCGCACCGGCAAGGCATCATCCACCGCGACCTAAAACCGGGCAACATCATGCTGGACGAGACAGGTAACGCCTACCTGTCGGACTTCGGCATCGCCCGCATCATGGGCAGCAATTTGACGGGCAGCATGATTATCGGCACACCG
>CAIVEA010000637.1 GCA_903904765.1 uncultured Chloroflexota bacterium | reverse complement strand
GCATGGCGCTGCTGGAAATGGCTGCCCGCATGAGCAAACTTCCGGATTCGGCGGCAGCCAGTATGCTCGGCGGATTGGGCGCAACCTTGCTCGAAGGCGACACATTCATTCAGCGCACGCTGCCTGCCGCGCCGCAACAACTCATCATGGTGCTACCCACGCTGGCAGCCTACCCGACCAACCCGCAACCGGAGCGCGTGTTGCTAACGGACGCACACGCCAGCCTCAACCGCATCCCCTTACTGACCGAAGCCTTTCGCAGCGGCGATCTGAACCTGTTGGAAAAGGCGCTGGCAGACCGCCTGCACGCGCCCCATTTTACTGCCCACATTCCCGGCTACGATCATGTGGTGGAGATGGCGCGGCGGGCAGGCGCGAAAGCCGTCACGCTGGCAGGAACAGGCCCCGCGCTGATCGCCTTCGCAGACCGTGACCACCGCAAAATCGCTACCGTGATGGAACTCGCTTTCGAGAACAGCGGCGTAGCATCGCGCTCGTGGGTGCTACCGCTGGATACGCAGGGCGTAGTGGTCAGCATCGCCGGAGCGCCGTGAGTCCATTCAGTCCATCTTCTCAGCCGATCCTCACCCGATAGGCTGATACTCCATCCGTTTTCAACCATAAAACAGGAAAAACCACTATGTTTGGTCGCCGTCGCCGTCCGATGCCCGCTGGAGAGAAACCGGAAGTGCCTGATATTCCGATGAACTGGAAGCGCCTACTCGGTTACTTGCGTCCCTACCGGATGCGGATGCTGATCGCGGTGCTGACGCTGGTGGGCAGTGCAGCCCTCAGCCTTGTGTTTCCGGGCGTAATTAGTAGCGTGGTGGATTCCGTCCTCAAGCAGAACAGCACCGCCCTCCTCGACCAGATCACCATCGGCCTGCTGTTCGTGTTCTTCTTGCGCTCGGTCACATCCCTGATCGAAAACTACAACCTGAACTACATCGGCGAACGAATCGTGATGGATTTGCGCCGCGAGATTTACAACCATCTGCAAACGCTCTCGCTCGGCTTCTTCGCACAGCGGCGGGTGGGCGAACTCGTCTCGCGCCTGTCGAGCGATGTCACCGTCATGCGAACTGTCCTCACCAGCAATGTCAATGTGCTGCTCCAGCAGGGCGTGATTATGATCGGCGCAGTGATCGTCATGTTGGTGATGAACTGGCGGCTGACGCTGTTCATCCTCGCGCTCACTCCGGTCATCATTGCGCTGGCGGCGGCCTTTGGCATCGGTCTGCGCCGCATCAGCACCGAAATACAGGACGAAATTGCCAGCGCGACCGTCGTCACCGAAGAAGTGCTGCAAAACGTGCGCGAAGTGAAAAGTTTCGTGCGTGAACCTTACGAAATCCGGCGTTACGGCCTGACGCTGGATCGCGCCTTCGCCGCTGCTATTCGGCTGCTCCGCATTCGTTCGCTGTTCGGCCCGCTGATCGCCTTTCTGGGCTTCGGCACGCTGGCGCTCGTCTTATGGTTCGGGGGACGCGAAGTGCTGGACGGACGGCTGACGGGCGGGCAGTTGATCGGCTTCCTGATCTACGGGCTGACGGTGGCCGGCGCATTAGGGGCACTGGTCGGCCTGTACACTTCGGTACAGGAAGCACTGGGCGCGACCAAGCGCGTGTTCCAGATACTCGATACCCACCCCGATGTGACCGACGCGCCCGATGCCAAAACGCTGCAACGTGCGGAAGGCCGCATCACCTTTGAAAATATCCACTTCAGCTATGACCAGCGGCAGGAAGTCCTGCACGGCATCGGGCTGGATATTGCCCCCGGCGAAATTGTGGCGCTGGTCGGCCCCAGCGGGGCGGGCAAAAGCACCATTTTCAACCTGATTCCGCGCTTCTATGACCCCACATCAGGCCGTATCCTCGTGGATGGGCTGGATGTGCGCGGCGTAACACAGGCCAGCCTGCGCGAACAGATCGGCATCGTCCCGCAGGAAACGCTGCTGTTCGGCGGCACGATCCGCGAAAACATCCGTTACGGGCGGCTGAACGCTAGTGACGACGAACTGATCGTGGCGGCACAGGCCGCCAACGCGCACAACTTCATCATGGAACTGCCGGACAAGTACGAAACCGTCGTGGGCGAACGCGGCATCCGGCTTAGCGGCGGTCAGCGGCAGCGCGTCGCCATCGCCCGCGCCATCCTCAAAGACCCGCGCATCCTCCTGCTGGACGAAGCCACTTCCAGCCTCGATAGCGAAAGCGAGAGTCTGGTGCAGGAGGCGCTGGCGCGGCTGATGCAAAACCGCACCACCGTCATCATCGCGCACCGGCTTAGCACCATCAAGATCGCCAACCGCATCGCCGTGATTGACAAAGGCCACCTGCTGGAACTGGGCACGCACGACGAACTAATGGCACGGGATGGTCTTTATGCCAAACTGTATAGTATGCAGTTTCGTGAGGACATCTCCCTGACGAGTACTGAATAACCCACTGAGGCAACCGTATGACTGTTCCCGATTCGTCGCCTTTGAAACCGCATGATCCGTATGCGGCGCTGCGTTTCCGCGATTTCCGCCTGCTGATGTTCGGGCGCTTCGCCGCTGCGCTCGGTGAACAGATGGTCAGCGTCGCCATCGGCTGGGAACTATATGAACGCACCAGCAGCGCGTTGGCACTCGGCCTCGTGGGGCTGGTGCAGATCATTCCGGTATTCGCGCTGGCGCTCGTGGCGGGGCATGTCGCAGATCGCTTCAACCGCAAGCGCATTGTACTGGTCACGCAGTTGGGCCTATCGCTGGCGGCCCTCTCGCTGGCAGCAGTCTCCGCCGCACAGGGACCGCTGTGGTTGGTGTATTTCATCCTGTTCAGCATCGGCGTGCTGCGCTCCTTCAACAATCCGGCGGCCTCCACGCTGCTGCCGCAAACTGTCCCGACGGACACCTTCCACAGCGCAGCCACTTGGAGCAGCAGCGCGTGGCAGTTGGCCTCGGTACTGGGCCCGGCGCTGGGCGGAATACTGATTGCCACATTCAAAAGTGCCTCCGAAATTTACCTGCTGGATGCCATCGGTTGCCTGATTTTTGTCGGTATGATCGCCCTCATCAAAGGTCGTCCCATCGCGCAGAACCGCGAACCGATGACGTGGGCGACCATGATCGCGGGCTTCAGCTTCATCCGCAAAACGCGCATCATCATGGCGGCCATCACCCTCGATCTGTTCGCCGTGCTGTTCGGTGGCGCGGTGGCGCTCCTGCCGGTCTACGCCCGCGACATCCTGAAGGTGGGGCCGGAGGGGTTGGGGCTGTTGCGTACCGCCCCTTCGATTGGCGCGATGCTCATGGTACTCATCATCGCCTATCTGCCGCCCTTCAAACGCGCAGGCGTGACCCTGTTATGGGCGGTGGTCGGCTTCGGCGTGGCTACCATCATCTTCGGCCTATCCACCTCGTTCATCCTGTCGTTGCTCATGCTGGTGGCGTTGGGCGCAATGGACAATATCAGCGTCGTCATCCGCAGCACGCTGCTCCTCACGCGCACGCCGGACGAGATGCGCGGTCGCGTCTCCGCCGTCAATAGCGTGTTCATCGGCGCATCCAACGAACTCGGCGCATTCGAGTCCGGCGCAGTGGCGGCGCTGGGCGGGCCGATCTTTGCGGTAGTCAGCGGCGGCATCGGCACGTTGATCGTGGTGGGCATCGTCATGCGCGTGTGGCCTGAAATGGTGAAACTGGGGAAATTAAACGAACTATGAGCGACTTTGCAGGCCAAACCGTGCTGGTCACGGGCGCAACCGGCTTTCTGGGTGGTGCAGTCGCACGGCGGTTGGCTGCCGAAGGCGCACACGTCCGCGCCCTCGCCCGCCGCCCCAACGCCGACGGCTACTTACAGGGCATCCCGCAGATCGAAACGGTCATGGGCAACCTGACCAGCCCCGACCAGATACGGGCGGCGGCGGCAGGCTGCACCACCATCATTCATGTGGCGGCGGCACTGGGCGGCAACCTCGCGCATCAGCAACGCGCCAACGTGGACGGTACGCGCCACGTCATGCAGGCGGCAGCGGCGGCGGGTGTGGGGCGGGTAGCCCACATCAGTTCCATCGCCGTCTATGGTTACGGCTACCTGACCGATGTCTCCGAAGATACCCCGCAGCAACCGGGAAACGTGCCGTATAACCTGACTAAATCGCAGGCCGAAACAGTGGTGCGTGAAGAGAGCGAGCGCAGCGGCGTGCAGTACAGCATCCTGCGCCCCGGCATGATCTACGGGCCGCGCAGCAACGGTTGGACAGCCGCTATGTTCAAGCTGGGCAAACGCAAACCCACACCCTTCCCCGGCGATGGCAGCGGCAGCGCCCACATCATCTATGTGGACGATGTAGTTGACCTTGCCCTTGTG
>CAIVEA010000636.1 GCA_903904765.1 uncultured Chloroflexota bacterium | reverse complement strand
TTTGCGAGTACGCTATATGACAGTCATTTTTGTGTTTCAAATCCGATTATTTCTCTACGCTTTTCGATTATTTGGGGAGCGTGATATAATCCCCGTTTGGTTTTGCCCGTCAGGAGTGTGTCGTGCTCAGTCCACTCGACTACTTTCTAGGCTTATTCTCGCTCGACGTGGGTATTGACCTCGGTACGGCCAACACCTTAGTCAGCGTGCGCGGTAAAGGCATCGTCATCAATGAACCCTCCTTCGTGGCGTTGGAGAAGAAAACCCGTCGCCCGATCGAGGTTGGTTCGCGTGCCAAAGAAATGTGGAGCAAGAACCCAAAAGATATTCTGGTGGTTCGCCCTCTGCGCGATGGCGTGATTAGCGAATTTGAAGTGACCGAGGCCATGTTGCACCATCTCATCAGCAAAGCGCACGAACAATCGTGGGTTCCGCTGCCCCGTCCGCGTGTGGTGATTGGCATCCCTAGCGGCGTGACCGAAGTGGAAAAACGCGCTGTGTTCGATGCAGCTATGAGTGCTGGCGCTCGTGAAGCATATCTGATCGAAGAACCGGTTGCGGCGGCCATCGGCGCTGGTCTTCCTGTTCAGGAAACACGCGGCAGCATGATGATTGACATCGGCGGTGGCACAACGGAAGTAGCGATTTTCTCGTTGGGCGGCATCGTCATCAGTCGCTCAATTCGTGTGGCGGGCGACGAAATGGATGAGGACATCGTTCAGTACATGCGTACCAAGCATAATCTACTGATCGGTGAACCGACTGCCGAAAAGGTGAAAATCGAAATTGGCTCGGCCTATCCGCTGCCGCAGGAACGAACCATGATCGTCAAAGGGCGTAATTTGCTCACAGGGTTGCCGGCTTCGGTAGAAGTCAGTTCGATTGAAATTCGTGAGGCCGTCAGCGGTTCGGTGGGTATTATCGTGGATACAGTCAAAGATGCGCTGGACGACACCCCGCCCGAACTCGTGGCCGACCTGATGGAATCTGGCATCTGTATGGCGGGCGGTAGCAGCCAGCTCAAAGGCTTGACGGATCGCATGACTGATGAAATCAACATTCGCACATGGCTGGCGGATGACCCGATGACCTGTGTGGCACGGGGTGCGGGGCGAATCCTCGAAGATTACAACAACCTGCGCCGATTGCTGGTCGGTCTTGAGCGCGGCAGTACCCATCACTAGTGCATGTCAAACCCCTCGCATTGGCTAAGGGGTTTTTGATTCGCGGTTTACAGCCAGCCTCCAATCCGCGCGATCAGGAGAATCGGTAGCAGCGTGAATACCGCAGGCGCTAACCATGCCACTTCGCGGGTCAGGTTCAGGCTGCGCTGCAACCAGTGGCTGAAGGTGTATACCGCGTAGGTCATCCAAATGACTTGAATCATCAGCAGCGGCAGCAGCAGCACCGCTTGGTCGGAGCCAAAGTACACCAGTCCCCATACGCCATAGCACCCGTAAGCTACCATCGTCACCACGCCCACCGGCGGATACCATCGCGCCAGTCGTGCCAGTCCCACCACACTGATCGCCCCGCCGATCAACGTGAACTGGTTGATGACCATCTCAATGAGCGCCACCCAGCGGATGCCTACCCGCCAGCCGTCTGCCATCGCGTAGGGAACGGTGATTCCGCGTGCTTGTGCTTCTGCTGCTGGATACAGCCACCAATTAGTATTCAGGTACAACTGACTGATCCCCACCACGCCAACGCCACTGATAACGAGGAACACCACCCAGTACCAGCGCGGTAGCGGAGTATGCGTCCACTGAATCGCCAGCGCCGCAGCGGGCAGCATCAGTGTGAACAGCGGATCGTTCAG
>CAIVEA010000635.1 GCA_903904765.1 uncultured Chloroflexota bacterium | reverse complement strand
TTGCGCTGGGGATTGCAGTTGTGGCGACTCAGGTGATTTCGCCCGTGTACACCGCCAACGCGCTCATTCGTGTTTCGTCCGCGCCCAACCCTTTAAGCGGGCGCAGCGCCGATATCAACTATTTTGACCGCCTGATGAACACCTACGTCATCATCGTGGGGACGAACGAACTGATGGCGGAAGTGCGCGACTCGTTAGGCTTGAGCATCAGTTCGGCTCGCCTACGCGATATGGTGCAGGTCAAAGCCATTGACAAGACCGAGTTGATCGAAATCACGGTCAACAGTTCTGACCCCAAGATGGCTGCCGATGTAGCCAATACGGTAGCCGTCAGCCTCATCAAGAAATCGAGCGACCTGACCGAAGCCAGCAGCGCCGCCGCCGCCATCCTGACGCAGGTGACGCAGGCGCAGGAAGAACTGAACACGTTGCGTGCGGCCTATGACAAACTGGTGACAGATCAGCCGACGGAAGTGGCGCAGATTACCGACATGGGGCGCGAGATCACCATCAAGCAGCAGAACTACGAAACGCTACAAGTGCAGTACAACGAAGCGCGGTTGAACGAATCGGTGCAGTTGAACTCGGTGGCGCTGGTCGAATCGGCCACGCCGCCCAACCAACCGACCATCCCGCGTAAATCGCTTAACCTCGGCTTGGGGGCGCTGCTCGGTCTGGTGGGCGGGCTGGGGCTGGCGCTATTCCTGAATAACTTTGACACGCGCCTCTACGGGTTGTCACAGGTCAAGAATCTGGTGGATTCGCCCGTGCTGGCGGAACTCACACACTTGTCGCGCTCACAGACGCGCTTCCCGGATATGCAAGGGATGGAGCGTGAAGGTTATCAACGGTTGCGCTCCAACATCAGCGCCATTCAGAAGAAGGTTGCCACCAAGACGCTGCTCGTCACCAGCGCCGAGAACGATGATGGTAAATCTACAGTGGTCTACAATCTGGGCATGGCGCTGTCGCAACTGGGGCGCAGTGTGCTGATTGTGGATTGTGATATGCGCCGCCCCAACCAACATGCGTTGTTCAACCTGAACAACGAGGTAGGTTTGAGTACGGTTCTGGGCAAAAAGACCAGCTTGCAAGAGGCGGTGCAAAAGACTGACCTGCCTAGCTTAAAAGTGTTGACCAGTGGCCCCATCCCCGAAGACCCTACCCGTCTGCTTTCGGCGACCTACACCGCCGATGTGTTCCGCGAGATGGGCAATCGCTTTGATGTGGTGCTGGTGGATACGCCAGCCATCTTGCCGGTGGTGGATGCCACGCTGGTCGCCCCCACGCTGGATGGGGTGCTGCTGGTGGTGCGCCGGGGGCGTTCGCACCGTGACGCACTGGATGCCGCCCACACGCAATTGACGGAAGTGCAGGCGAATTTGCTGGGCGTGGTGCTGAATGATGCACTGGTGCGCCATCAGATTGCTGCCGTCAAAATGTCGGTATGATCGCGCAACGTTACCAGCGCCACAGGGCGCTGTATGATGGGCTGTTCGCTGTCCTGATGGGCTTGCTGATGGGCGGCAGCGCATTGGTGGCCGGCACAGAAGGATTCAGTTCGCGCATTGCACAATTGTTGATTGGCGCGATTGTGCTGATCTTCACGATGATCGTGGTGCGCGACATCCGGCGGATGCTGCTCGTGGCGATTTTCGTGGATATGGGGATTGCGCTCGACTTTCATTTGACCTGCGAGACGCAGTATTTCATGGCTGCCTGCGGGATTAACATCTCGGTCACGTTGTTGGCGTTAGTCGGGTTGTACTTCCTGTGGTTTCTGGACATTCGGCGTGGCAGCGCCCGTATCCGTGATCGTTCAGGCTTGGTGATTCGCTTGGGGCTGGCTTTCATCCTGTCGGGTGTGTTGTCCATGCTCGCTAGCCGCATTGTCAACTTCAGTGTGTACCAAATCTGGCAGGACGGGTTGCAGTTTTTGTTGTTCTTCTACCTCGCCCATAACATTCGTTCCCGTCAGGATGTATTGTTCATCATCATCGCCATCCTCATCGGCCTTGCGATTCAGATCGGCGCGATGGAACTTTCATCATTTGGCGTGTTGCAGCAGGACAATAAGTTGCGTTTTGCCGGACGTGTGGTGGGGACGCTTCGCAGCCCGAATATCGCAGGTGGCCTGCTGGCGCAACTGACCATCCTGATGATTGCCAGCCTCGCCATGCCGCTGCCGCGCTGGCTCAAGCCGATTACGCTGGGCGTGATTCTGTTCGCGCTGGGCAACCTCGTCGGCACCGAGTCACGCGGGGCATGGGTGGCACTGACGGTAGCCATCGTGATACTGGGCGTGACCTCGGTGTGGAAACGCTGGTTGTCGTTCAAGTACCTGTTGGTGGTAGTGTTCGGAATTCTGGTGCTGGCGAGTGTCTTTTCTGCGCCCATCATTGACCGCCTGACCCGTGATGATAACGGCGCGGCGGATGCGCGTGGGCCGCTGGCGGAGATCGCCTTCAACATGATTCGCGCTAACCCGGTGATCGGGGTAGGGCTGAATAACTTCGGTGTCGTACTGTACGACTATGTAGAGCCGGATCAGTTCGGCGCATGGCTGAACCTCGTCCATAATCTGTGGTTGCTGATCTGGTCAGAGACGGGGACAATCGGCTTCGTGTTCTATGTGGCATTTTACAGCGTGGCGGTGTGGCAGGGCTGGAAGCTTGTCCGCAAGGGGCATCCGTTCTACGGGCCGTTGGCGTTGGGGATTGTGGCGGCGATGATGGGCGCGGCCTGTCACATGCTGATGGAGATTTACCGGGGGCGCGTCCTCCAACAAATTATGTGGACGAACGCCGCTTTGATCGTGGCCTTGAGCCGGATGCAGGCTTCCGAGGAAGCTGCCGCCGTGCAGTCGGCTGTGACGACGGCACAGGAACGTGTTGCGCCGTTGATCGCCGGAAGGAAGCTATCGTGACCACCGCCCGCCGCCGATTGGTTGGCAATTCGCTGGCGCTGATGGCGAACCAAATCACGCAGAATGCCACTTCGCTACTGCTCTCGATGGCGATTGCCCGCACCCTCGGCCCGTATGAGTTAGGGCAGTATACGCTGGCCTTCACCTTCTACTTCATCTTCATGACGATTTCCTCGCAGGGGTTGAAGTCCCTGCTCACACGCGAACTAGCGCGTCACCCTGAAAAGGCGGAGACGAGTTTGGTTAGCGGGTCGCTTTTGCAGTTCATGTTCTCGATGGTGGCCTATGGGCTGCTGGTGCTGATCGTGCTGCTGCTGCCGTATCGCGGCGCGACCCGCGTGATCTGTTGGATTGTGGGCGCGGCGCTCGTGCCTTACGGGGTGTCGAATATCGCGGAAGCGATTTTCCAATCCCGCGAGAAGATTCAAATCATCGCCATCAGCACCGTGCCGATCTACATCCTGCGCCTGATCGTGATGTTTTTGCTCTTGCGCGGCAAGCAGGGCATCAATATGGTCGGCCTGACTCTGGTGATTTCCGAGGTGGTCATTCTGGTGATCGAGTGGGCTTTCGCGCTGCGGATGCTCAAGCAGGTGTCGTGGCGGATTGACTGGTCGTTCATGCGCGACTTGGCGACCCGGGCGCGTACCTTTTTGGCGATTGAGAGCATTTCGGTGGTCAAATCGCGTATGCAGGTGTTGTTGCTGTCGCTGATCGCCGGGGAAACTGTCGTCGGGTTGTACGGCGCGGCCACGCAGTTGATTCAGCCGTTTTATCTGATTACGCAAAGCCTGATCGTGTCCTCCATGCCCACGATGGTACGCTCCGCATCGGACGATGACCCGCGCCTGAAGCGGTTGGTAGAGAAG
>CAIVEA010000634.1 GCA_903904765.1 uncultured Chloroflexota bacterium | reverse complement strand
CCCCTTTATGACTTGCCCCAGTAGACTATCGCTGGTCATGGCTCCCCCGTGATGCCAGACTACACGATGAGCGAGTCTTTCCTATGCTGTATTATATCCTATTTATTCCAATAGTAATTAAATTTATTCAAGCAATTTGACAGATGACAAGCACACAGCACGTGGTTGCGGTTGAGAGGAGGATTGGCTATAGTGTCGTCACTATGGTTGTTTCAATTCCCCTTCTCCTCATCATATTTTTCGGGATTTTTACCCAGAGCTTAACTGGTTTTGGGTTCGCGCTGGTTGCTATGCCGTTCATGATTCAACTGCTTGGCACCGCTATGGCGGGGCCGCTGGGGGCGCTGATTGCCATTACCAGCCAAGTGTTGCTCACCTATCGTTATCGGCATCTGGTGAAGTGGCGAGCCATCGCGCCGATGTGCATTGCGGCGGTGGTCGGCATTCCATTGGGCGTGAAGGCGGTGCAAATCATTGCTGGTAGCGTGCTGCTTGACATGCTAGGGGTTATTCTGGTCGGATATGCCACTTACTCGCTGTTCGATCTCCATCTGCCGCGTTTGCGTCATCCTGCGTGGGGCGTTGCTGCTGGCTTTGCCTCCGGTCTGCTGAGTGGGGCTTATAATGTGGGTGGGCCACCGCTGGTGATGTATGCAGGATTCCAGAAATGGTCTCCGCAGGAATTCAAAGGGAATTTGCAGGGCGTTTTTCTGGTGAACAGTCTGAGTGTTATCTTCGTTCATTTGCTGGCAGGGCATTATCACGCGGATGTGATTGAGCATTACATCATGGTGTTGCCTGCGCTGGTGGTCGGAATTTTGATGGGCTTGAGCAGTGATCGCTGGTTAAACCCGGCACTGTTTCGCCGTGTAGTACTCCTTCTGTTAATCGGTGTAGGTATAAATCTGATTTTATCCTAACGGTAGATGAAAGAAGTTTTGTGAGAAAGGACAATCATGCTCCGAGTAGGGATTGTGGGAAGTGGCGTGATGGGTACGACCCACGCTTTCGCATGGGCGAAAACCCCGGCGCAGGTCAGCGGGATATTCTCTGTTGACGTGACACGGGCGCAGGCGAATGCCGAAAAATTAGGTGCAAGGGTGTTTGATTCTTTAGAGGCTTTGCTAGATACCTGTGATGTAGTGGATGTCTGTGTCCCGACCCATTTGCATCACGAGATTGTACTGCGGGCTGCGCGGGCTGGTAAGCATGTGATCTGCGAAAAGCCACTTGCGCGAACTTATGCACAGGGACGAGAGATGCTTGACGCTTGCCGTGAAGCGGGTGTGCATTTGTTGGTGGCACATGTGGTGCGCTTCTTTCCCGAATATGCTGCCGCGAAATTTGCGGTTCAGCGCGGCGATGTGGGACAGGTAGCGGTGGTGCGGCTGATGCGGTGCAGCTTTCAGCCCAAAGTGACGACGGATAACTGGTTTGTGGATGCGGAAAAATCCGGCGGTATGGTTCTGGATTTGATGATTCATGATTTCGATTACGCACGATGGATCGCAGGGGATGTGGAGACGGTGTTTGCACGCAGTGTGCGCGGTTTAGACCCCGCTGCGCCGGAGGATTATGGTATTGCTATTCTGAGGCACACGAATGGCGCACTTTCAAACGTAGAAGGCGGATGGGCCTACCCGCCGCCTATGTTCCGCACTGGTTTTGAAATCGCGGGTAATGGTGGGCTTATCGAAAACCCGCCGGATAACGCCGTCCCGTTGGGTATCTATCTGAAGCAAACGGGGCAGACTGATGCGCCTGATGTAGGCATACCCGGTAGCCCGCTGGCTGAAGACCCATACACCACAGAGATTAGACACTTCTATTCGGTCATCACAGAGGGGGTTGAACCCCGTGTTTCGGCGGAAGATGGCTTAGCGGCGCTGCGAATCGCGCTGGCCGCCGCGCAATCGGCACAGACCGGGCAGGTGGTGCATGTAGAGGAGGTGCAGTGATGGTACGTTTGGGAATGTTGAGCTTTGCCCATCTACATGCCGAGTCCTATCTCGCGCTTTTGAATCAGATGCCGGATGTTGAGGTGGTCGGGATTGCAGATGATAACCAGCAACGCGGGGCGTATTTCGCCTCACAATTCGATGTGCGTTTCTTCCCATCTTATGAGGCGTTGCTGGCTGAGGGGCTGGATGCGGTGATCGTGTGTTCGGAAAATACCTGCCACACGCCGCTGGTCTGCATGGCGGCTGAAAAGGGGGCGCATGTTCTGTGCGAGAAGCCGCTGGCGACTACGCTGGAAGATGCACAACGCATGGTGGCAACCTGTGAAGCTAATCGGGTGAAGCTGATGGTGGCGTTCCCCATGCGATTTAGCGCCCCGGCAGTTGAGGTAAAAAATCTGCTGACTTCCGGGCGATTAGGGCGCATATACGGTGTGAATAGCACTAATCAAGGGGCGTTGCCCGAACTGCATCAGGCCGAAAATCTGGCCTTTTTGAACCGCAACTGGTTTGTGAAACCTGCCTTAGCGGGCGGCGGTGCGATGACCGATCATATTGTGCATCTGGCGGATTTACTGCGCTGGTATCTGGAGGCGGAAGTGACGGAAGTCTATGCTGCATCCAATGCTATTTTGCACCAGCAGCGGGTGAATGTGGAAACGGGCGGGCTGGTGATGCTCACGTTTTCCAACGGCGTATTTGCTAGTATTGATTGTAGTTGGAGCAAGCCGGCCTACTATCCCACATGGGGCGGGCTGAAGTTAGAACTGGTGGCACAGGGCGGCCTGATCACGATGGACGCATTCAAGCAGTATTTTACGACCTACAGTGACGCGGTGGCGCGACCTGTGTGGAACGTGTGGGG
>CAIVEA010000633.1 GCA_903904765.1 uncultured Chloroflexota bacterium | reverse complement strand
TGTTCTATCCGTTCGATAAGGCTTTCTAAGATGACGTGGACACGACCCGGCGCTCTGACCGTTCAGAAGATCGAAACCGAAGCACTCCGCACACCGCTGAACAAGATTTATCGCGGCAGCAAATATTCAATGCAGAACCGCTGCACCATCATCACGCGGGTGTATACCCATCAGGGTGTGGTGGGAGAGGTATACAACGGCGATACTGACGAGGAGCAGGCCGCCATCCTGAAGATCATCAACAACGAACTCGCTCCGGCGCTGATCGGCAAAGATGTGTTCAACATCGAAGGGTGCTGGGAGGCCATGAAACCCGCCACTTACGACATTCTGCGTGATCGTGGGGTCACGATGCAGGCCATTGCCTGCGTGGATAGCGCCCTGTGGGACACTTTCGGCAAGGCGCTGGAAATGCCCCTCTACCGGTTGTGGGGCGGCTTCCGTGACCGTATCCCTATCATCGTCATCGGCGGCTATTACGGACAAACCTCGGATGAACTCGCCCGCGAAATCGCGGATTATGTGGACTATGGCGTGGCGGGGATGAAGTTCAAGATCGGCGGGGTGACACCCGAAGAAGACATTGAACGCCTGAAGATCGCCTACGGGGTGGCGGGCAACCTGTTCACTTTCATGGTGGACGCGAATCAGGGCTACGATTTGCATCAGGCCATCCGTTTCGTGCGGCTGGCAGAAGATGCGGGCATTCCGCTGCGGTGGTTTGAAGAACCGTGCCGCTGGTACAACGATCGCCGCTGGTTGCGGGATGTGCGCCTCTCGACGGGTATTCCCGTCACTGCCGGACAGAGCGAGTACAGCCTGAACGGGGCGCGCGACCTCATCATGGAAGGCGCGATTGATGTGTGCAATTTCGACGCATCATGGTGCGGCGGCCCCAGTGTGTGGCGGCGGGCGGCGGCAATGGCGGCGGCTTTCGGCGTGAGCATGGGACACCACGAAGAAGCGCAAATCTCCAACCATCTGCTGTGTGCCATCCCGCATGGCACGTATGTTGAATGCTTCCACAAAGATCGTGACCCGTATTTCTGGCATATTCAGACCGAAGCGCCGCCGATTCACGAAGGGGGCACGTACGTCCTGTCGGATCGTCCCGGCTTCGGCATTCAATTAGACCGCGACTATATTGCCCGCTGGCGGGTGAGCAGCTAACGCCAACGGGTATTAACAGGCTTTACAGGAGGGTATTTTGGGCGAACTGGATGGACGCATCACCATCGTCACCGGCGGCGGACGCGGCATCGGCTACGGCATAGCCGAGCGTTTGTGCAAAGCGGGGGCGGTGGTCGTGATCGCGGAATTTAATCCGCAAACGGGCAAAGAGGCTGTTCAGCAGTTGACATCTGGCGGCTATCAAGCGTCATTCGTCGAAGTGGACGTGCGCGACGCAAAAAGCGTGGAAGCCATGACGCAGGCGGTGGTGGCGCAATACGGGCGCATAGACATCCTCATCAACAATGCGGGTCTCGCCAAAATCGGCCCCAGCGAAACTATGCCGCTTGAGGACTGGTATCAGCAGGTGGATGTGATGTACAACGGCGTTTTCCTATGCATGCAGTCGGTGGGGCAGGTGATGCTGGAACAGCAAAAAGGCGTGATTCTGAGCATCAGCTCGATCGGCGGGTTGGGCGCATGGCCAATGCGACGGGCCTACAACAGCGCCAAAGCCGCCGTTATCAGCCTGACCGAGAACATCGGCTGCGAATGGGCGCGGCGCGGGGTGCGCGTGGTTTCCGTCGCGCCCGGTGTGACGCGCACCGCCATGCTTCAGCAAATGGTGGATGAGGGCATCGCCACGCTGAAAAAATACAATGACCGCACGCCGATGGGGCGTGTGGCTGAAGTGGACGAGATTGCGAAGGCCGTGCAGTTCCTCGTCAGTGACCGCGCCAGCTACATCACCGCAACTACGCTCACCGTGGATGGCGGCTGGACGGCATGGGGTAACCTGCCCCTGTAGAGACATTTTTTAGAACCACAACGAGAGGAAATGGGTCGTGAATATTATTGGAGCGCATCACACTTCATACAGCGTCAGCGACATGGCGAAATCGCTGGCCTTCTACCGCGATTTGCTGGGCTTTGAACTGGTCAACGAGCGCCCGGCCATCACCGATTCGTACTTCCGCACTATTGTCGGCCTGCCGGAGGCGGTGGTGTACGGGGTGCTGATGAAGATTCCGGGGACGAATCATCATCTTGAACTGTTCGAGTACAAAACCCCACGCGGCGAGAAGCAGGACATTTCGCACCCGAACAACCCCGGCAGCAGCCATATCGCCTATCTGGTGGATGATCTGAACGCGCTGTACAAGCGACTGGATGCTGCCGGTGTGCAGTTCGTCACGCCACCGGTATATCTGGACGCGGGGCCGAACAAGGGTGGCTGGGCGGCCTACATGAAAGACCCGGACGGCATCCTGATCGAACTGTTCCAAGCGGCACCTAAACCGTAGCGAATCGGCTTCATCAGTTTAGTGATTGACCATGCCCCCGCCCTCTTGAGAAGTGGTCGGGGGCATAGGTGTGTAAGGCGCGTCATGTGCCTTGAACAAAGATGTAATTGTTTTCGATTCGGAGTCGGCGTTTGTATATCATCGAGTTGATAATATCTGAAACGTGACTCGCAGAATTCTTCTTGACACGTGCGAAGCCTAAGCTATTACACGTGATCTGGATCAGTTCTTCGCGTTGAATCCCCAGCGAATTTCTTACCACCCGTTCAACAACCACTTCGATCTCTTGAGGCGAAACCAGATTGATGTCCTTATTGTCAGGTGTATCACTCCGATCTCGTCCGACGATTTTAGTAGTAGGTGTTGTGAAGAACTCCCCCTTTTTTTGAACGCTTCCGTCTTTGATGAGTCCCTCAATAACA
>CAIVEA010000632.1 GCA_903904765.1 uncultured Chloroflexota bacterium | reverse complement strand
TGCATCTGGTGTTCGTGTGGATGGCCTACGGGCTGACCAGCGGACAACCCTACCCGCAGGCGCAGGTGGCGATGTTGGCGATGGCCGCCGTCAGTTTCGATCTGTACCGGCGGTTGAACCTGTATTCGGGCATGGGAATTGCGCTGATTAACCTGTACGTGGCGGCCACCCTCAGCCGCGATGTGTCGTTCGGGCTGTTCCTGCTGGCCTTCGTGGGGCTGGTGCTGACCTTCCTGTGGCGGGCGGATGCCGAGGACGGGCTGAAAGGCAATCCGGTGCTGCTGACTATCAGCGGCGGGCGGACGGCGCGGCGCTGGCGCGGCGGGCGCTGGTTGCGCTTCGGCGGGCTGGCGGCGCTGTGCGTGACGCTGGTGTTCGGCTTCACGCCGCGCTTCGCAGGCTACCCGCTTGTGCCGCCCTTCTCGTTCCAACTGCCCGTCAGCAAAGGGCCGACCTCGCAGATTATCAATCCGGCTATCCCGCTGTTCAGCGTGCAGGGCGCGACCACCGCCGACGAGGGCGAATATTACTACGGCTTCGAGAACCAGCTTGACCTGAGCTTTCGCGGCGGCCTGAGCGACACCATCATGATGTATGTGCAGAGTCCGGCGTGGAGCTACTGGCGCGGCTACGCCTTCGACACCTATGACGGGCGCACATGGCACGCCTCGACAGATCGGCTGACCCCGTACTACGCGGGGCGCAGCGGGCGCTTCACCTTGCAGGATGTCCCGCTGGATGATGTGTTCGTGCAGACCTTCATCATCGCCCGCGATATGCCCAACATCCTGTGGGCGGGCGGCAATCCGGTACAGGTGTTCTTTCCGGCGCGGGAACTGGCGCTGGATGTGACGGGCGGGATCAAGGTAGGGCAGACGTTGCAGGCCGGCATGGTGTATTCCATCGTGTCCACCACCGAGAATCACGACGCGGACAGCCTGCGGGCGGCGAAGGGCAACATTCCGGTGTGGATACGTTCGCAATACCTGCAACTGCCGGACACCGTGACCGAACGCACGCGGCGGTTGGCGGTGGAGATCACGGGCGGGCTGAAAAACAATTATGACCGCGTGATTGCCGTGCGCGATTATCTGCTCCAGAACATTCCCTACGACCTGTACCCGCCGCCGCAAGCGCCGGATACCGATGCGGTAGACCAGTTCCTGTTCGTAGACCGGCGCGGCGTGTGCGAACACTTCACCAGTGCCATGATCGTGCTGCTGCGGGCGCTGAACATTCCGGCGCGGTTCGTGGTGGGTTACGGCAGCGGCGACTACAACGCCATCACGGGCTACTACGAAGTGCGGGCGAACGATGCCCATGCGTGGGTAGAAGTGTTCTTCCCCGGCGAAGGCTGGGTGTCGTTCGACCCCACCCCCGGCTGGACGGGCAGCCCGCAAACCGGAACGGTGGCACGATGGGCGTTCTCCAACCTGTTCGCGGGGATCGAGCTACCGGAACTGCCCCTCGGTCAAATTCTGCAAGCGGGGGCGGCGGCGCTGGGGGCGGTGGTGCGCCCGCTACTGGCGCTGGTGATCGTGGGGGCGGGGGTGGCGCTGCTGCTGCTGGCGCTGC
>CAIVEA010000631.1 GCA_903904765.1 uncultured Chloroflexota bacterium | reverse complement strand
GGCTGCTGCTGGGCTTCGAGCAACCGGATTCGGGCGGTGTGTTCTATGACGGGCAGAACCTGAACGGCCTCGATTTGCGGGCGGTGCGGCGGCAGTTGGGCGTGGTGTTGCAAAGTAGCCAACTGATGACGGGCGACCTGTTCACCAATATTGCCGGACAAGCGCCGCTGACGCTGGATGAGGCGTGGGAGGCGGCACGTATGGCGGGTCTGGAGGACGATGTGCGCCGGATGCCGATGGGGTTACGTACCTTTATCAGCGCGGGCGGCAGCACCCTCTCCGGCGGTCAGCGGCAGCGCGTGTTGATCGCACGGGCGATTGCCAAGAAGCCGCGCATTCTGCTGTTCGATGAGGCCACCAGCGCCCTCGACAATCAGACGCAGGCGGTGGTGACGGAGAGCCTCGCGGCGCTGGATGCCACGCGCATCGTGATCGCGCATCGCTTGAGTACCATCATGACCGCTGACCGGATTGTGGTGATGGACAAAGGACGCATCGTGCAGGAAGGGACATTTGCCGTCCTGATGCATGACCCAAACGGCCTGTTTTACCGGCTGGCCCAGCGTCAGATGGATTGATAAACCTGCATCCCCCAACCCCATCTCCCTCATGGCGAAGGGGCAACAGAAGGAGAAGTGCAAGGGATGGTGTTCACAGATGTCATGAAGGCGGTTGACCATTTTTCTCTCTGAACAACTATGCCAATTGCAGGAATACATTCAACAGCGCGAGCAGCAAATTCATCTAAAAGCGAGGACGCTGAATAGGGCTGAATTTCCGAACGTGCTATGATTGAAGAATACATCGACCCTATGCTTGTGTGAGGCTGTGGACTACGAAATTGAGATTGGTTACCTCATAACAGGTGCAACGATCCGGTTGCGGGCATACGAGAATAAGGTGAGGCAGCAGTTTCAGTGGGCGACCATCACGGAAGATGATTGGAAACAAGCCGCGCAATTCTGGGCAGATATGGCAATTAAGTGCAGAGCGTTTTCAGATGTTGATCTATGGATCGCGGCGGTCGCAAAACGATTCGGTGGTGTCACCGTCAGTGCAGATGATGATTTTGATTCTCTTTCCATCCAGCGCGAAAACTGGTGTGTCTTTGGGTAAACACAGAAATGTTCCTTATACCAACATTGTAGAATCGGACTCACGTATGGAAACGAACGCCTATCATTTCATCACCGTCTGGCACATGCCCGCACGCCCGCAAGAGGTGGTGGACATCCTCAGCGATGCCGAAAGCCTGCCGCGCTGGTGGCCGAGTGTGTATTTGCGCGTGACCATGTTGGATAAAGGGCGCGAGGATAGCGTGGGGCGACGGGTGGATTTGCACACCAGAGGCTGGTTGCCGTATACGCTGCGCTGGCAGTTCCAGATCACCGAAGCGAATTTGCCGCATGGGTTCGCGTTAGAGGCGCACGGGGATTTCGAGGGGCGCGGGGTGTGGGCGTTCGAGCCGGAGGGTGATGGGACGAAAATTACTTACGATTGGCGCATCCATGCTGAAAAGCCGCTGCTCAAGTATTTGTCGTTCATCTTTAAGCCGCTGTTCGGGATAAATCACCGCTGGGCGATGCAGCAGGGCGAGATCAGCCTGCGCCGTGAACTGGAACGGCGGCGGGGACGGTAATCGGATACCGCCCCCGCATTACGTTTGTTTAGGCGCTGCCCTTGCGTGACTGGATATCCTCCACGACGCGGGATAGCACGCTGTACGGCTGCGCCCCGCTGACCAGATAGCGACTGTCAAAGACCAGCGCTGGAACGCCGTTTAAGCCGAGTGTTTGCGCCTGCGCGATGTCGCCTTCCACCTGTTCCTCGTAATGCACATCTTCCAGCGCGGCGCGGAACAGCACCGGATCGAGGCCAACCTGCTGGGCGAGGCCGGTTAGCACGGTCACATCGTCAATGGACTGTGCTTGCTGCCAGTAAGCGCGGAACACCGCATCATGATAGGTCTGCGCTTTGCCCTGTTCGGCGGCGAATTGTGCGCCGATCAGCGCGGCGCGGCTTTCAATGCCGAATGTGCCGCTGTTGATTTCGATGCCGTACTGCTGCTTCGCCATCGCTTCAAAGCGCGGTTGCGCTTGTGTGCGGATGTACTCGGCATATTCGGGCGGCATGGGCGGCGACCCTTTAGGGCGCAGTTCAAAAGCGTGCCAGTAAACTTCGACATCGTGTGACCGGGTGAGTTCTTCCAGACTGGAAGACGCTAGAAAACACCACGGTCAGACAAAATCTGACCAGACATCAATGCGAACAGGCATGATGATCTCCTCAATGTATGTTATTCGGATACAGGTTGCGGTTGTGCTGCGGCGTTATCGTGACCGTTCGCAGGCGGTTCGGCGGGCGGCGGCGCTTGCCGTGTGACCTGCACCTTACGGATGCGGCGGCCATCCAGCTTTTCCACCCGCAGCTTGAGCATCCCGTGTTCCATGCTCTCGCCCACTTCGGGGACGCGCCCGAACAGCGTGAACAGGAAGCCGCCCAGAGTGTCGCTGTCCTCGTTGGAAAACTCGACATCCAGCAGGTCGTTGAAGTCCGACAGGTTGATGCTGGCATCCACCATGTAGGCATCCGGCCCTTGTTGCACATATTCGGCTTCTTCGTTCAGGTCGTATTCGTCCTGAATGTCGCCGATGATCTCCTCGATCAGGTCTTCAATCGTCACCAATCCGGCTGTGCCGCCGTACTCATCCACCACAATCGCCATGTGGATTTTGTTGGCGCGCAGTTCGCGCAGCAGCACATCGGCCTGTTTGCTCTCCGGCACGAAAAACGCTTTGCGGAGGATGTCTTTTAGCGGGCGCGGGTTGCTGCGCTCGCGCAGCAGGTCTTTGGCGTACAGCAGCCCCCGGATGTTATCAATCGTGTCCTCGTAGACGGGGATGCGCGAGTGTCCGGTTTCGATGAGGGTGGCGAGTGCTTTGTCGAGTGGCGTGCTGATTTCGACGGCTTCGATATCAATGCGCGGAACCATGACTTCCCGCGCCAGCCGATCACCGAATTGGAGGACGGAGTAAATCATCTCCTTTTCCTCGTTCTCAATCGCGCCTTCTTTTTCGCTGGCATCCAGCATGGTCAGGATTTCTTCTTCGGTGAAGATGTTCACGCGGTCGCCGCTGCCGAAAATGCCAGCCAACCAGCGGCTGAGGGCGATCATAGCCGTCACCAGCGGACTGAGGATGAGCGTGAGCGCCCGCAGCAGCCGCAGCGCACCGGGCGCAAGTCGGTCAGCGCGGGTCGTGCCGATGGCTTCCGGCACGAGGTCGCCCAGAATCAGCGTGAGGATGGCGGTGGGGAACAGTACCACGATATAGGCGAGGATGCGCGCCAGATCGCGGTTGTCCATCACCATTTGTTCCGCCAGCGTTTGACCGAGCAGAGTGACCGCCACCGCTGCGATGGTGAAGCGCATCAGCAGCAGGCTGAGTTGATAGGTGAGATGCAGGCGCGGCGGGATGTCGTCGCCATGTGCGGATTCATGCTCTTTGAGGAGTGTCTCACGGCTGTTGGTCACAGCCGAATAGGCCAGCGTGATAGCGGCATGCACCCCGATAAGCCCCAATAAAAACGCAATACTGCCCACGTCCAAAGCTGGATTCCCTCTCTGAATCAACCCTGTCCCCGTAACGCAAACAACCGACAGTTAAGAATGCCTTAACTCCGGTAGATGACTCCGTTAAGGATGTTCAAGCGTGGGGGAGGGTGTTCTGAGTCGTTTTGCAACACGTCCGAGTCATTTCGCCGTTGCTAACGGCTGTGCGCGTAGTCTACCATAGGTTTTCGCAGCGGCGCAAGATTTCCGAGGATGAACAACGATGCAACTTGCAGTCAATTATTCACCGCAGGCGGCGGCGCTGCTGAAGGCGGGCGCAGTGCGCTTCGACCTGTACAAATGTCCCGATTGGTCGGATATGGTGGCAGAAGCACAAATGCAGCTTCCGGCCTACGTGCATTTCCCGCTGATGGCGGGGCGCAGCAACTTCGATGCGGTGGGGCTGCCGCACATCATAGAACTGGTAGAGGCCAGTTCAACTCATTACATCAACACCCATCTCGCCCCCAGAGCCTCCGATTTTGCGGGGATGCCGCTGATGGGTTGCTCATCCACGCAAGGCGATGTGCTGATGGCGGCGATGCGGCAAGATGTGGCGCAGTTAATTCATACGTTTGGGACGGCGCGTGTCATCCTCGAAAATGCCAACTGGGATCCGAATTACCAGATACCGGATATTGTGCTTGCGCCGGAGCGTATCACGCGCATGGTGGAGGAGTCCGGTTGCGGCCTGTTGCTAGACATCGCTCACGCCCACATGGCAGCGGTGCATCGCGGCGAGGATACCCGTGCCTATATCGAACGGATGCCGTTGCATGCCCTGCGCGAACTGCATATCGCTGGCACGCGCTATGATGAAGCGGAACAGCGGCTGGTAGACCACTTCCCGATGACCGAGGCCGATTGGTCGCTGACCGAATGGGCGTTGGCGCACATCCACGCGGGGGATTGGCCGCAACCGCACATCGTGGCGCTGGAATATGGTGGCGTAGGGCCGGGGTTCGGCTGGCGCAGCGAAGCGGATGTGCTGGAACGGGATGTGCCGCGCCTGTGGTCGTTGGTACACGGGGAACCTCACCCCTCAATCCCCTCTCCGTAATGCGGAGTACCGCTGGAGAGGAGAAGCAAGACGGTCTAGTTCGAGGTGAGGACGAGGGTTGTTCAGTAATGATCTTGCCCTTATAAGAATGCAGCGGGGTGAGGTCAGTAAATGGGAGGGCAGGGACATGACGCAGCCGGTGGTGGTGGTCTTTATTGATCTGGACGGGACGATCATGGTCAACCCGTTCGAGCGTGCCGTGTGGCCGGCGCTGCTAGGGGATATTGCTGCCAGAGCCGGACAGCCACTAGAGGCCGTGCGCGAGGCGGTGGAAGCCGAGTATGCGCGGCGGCAGGCAGACACGGCCTATCCGCCGCTGCAATCAATGGACTGGGACGACATCGTGCAGACGGTGGCGGGGCGCTGGGGCGTGCAGGCCGAAGGCAGTGCGGAGGCGCTCGTCCGGCAGTATGCCGCCAGCCATTCCAACGCGCTGCCGGGGGCGGAGGCCGCGCTGTGCGATCTGGCGGCAGATCATCGGGCGCTGGTGGTGGCGACGAAAGGGCTGGCGAAGTATCAACAACCCGTGTTGGACGCGCTGGGGTTGACCTCGTTGTTCAGCGCCGTCCTCACACCGGATAGCCATAATGGGTTGAAACGGGATCGGCGCTTCTTCGGCGCGTGGCCGGAACAGACGCGCCTGCAAATCATGGTGGGGGATCGTTATGATGATGATGTGCTGTATCCATCGGGACACGGCTTCAAAACCGTGTGGATTCCGCCGCTGGAGAGCGTGCCGACGCGCCTGCACAGCAAAGACCCGTTCGCCCGCGCCTTGCTCTACCCGTATGCCGACGATCAACCTGTGAGCGCAGATGCACTGCTGCTCAACCTGAGCGAACTGCCGGATGCGGTGAGGCGGCTGGAAATGGGTATACTGGGATTCAGTGATCGGTGAGCTTTCTCGAAAGGTGGTGCACAGGACAATAAAAAAATCGCGGGCTGAAAGATTGAATTTATTGGATGCACTTTTGAAGGTGTGCGATGGATTATTATCAGGCTTTAGAGATGATGTCCCAGCCCGTGCGGGCGGTGGACTTCCCGCGTGCGCTGGAACCGATGCAGCGCCTACTGGAGTTGCTCGGCAATCCGCAACACGGTATTCCGGCGGTGGTGGTGGCGGGTTCGGTGGGCAAGGGCAGCGCCTGTGCGGCGATTGCGGCGGCGCTGCGAACCGTGCCGGGGCTGCGGGTGGGGTTGTTCACCGGGCCGCATCTGCACAGCTTCCGTGAGCGTTTCCTGCTGGATGGGCGGTTGATCTCGCCCGGTATTTTCGTGGCGCTGGCGCAGGAAGTGCAGCAGGCGGCGGAACGGCTGAACTTCCCCTACAGCACGTTTGAACGCGCTACCGCGATGGCGCTGTTGTGGTTCAAGCGGGCAGGCGCAAAGGTCATGGTGCTGGAAGCCGGCATCGGCGGACGCTGGGATGCAGTGAATACTGTGCCGAAGGCGGCGGCGGTCATCACTGTGCTGGAACGTGAGCATGTCGCCATGTTGGGCGGGTCGTTGCAGACCATTGCCTATCACAAGGCGGGGATTATCGGCGCGGGCGAGCAGGTGTTCAGCGTGCCGCAGCATGACGAGGCTGCGGACGTGCTGCGCCATGAGGCCGAACAGCAGGGCGCGACGCTGCAATTCGTGGAAACGGATGCACTGGCCGCTGCCGTGTGTGGTTGGATGGCGGGTCAGGGCTGGATTCCTTCTGCGCCTGCCGCTTATCCGGCGGTGACCCTGCCTGCGCGGGTGGAAGCAGCGCAGGTGAATGGGCGGGCGCTCATTGTGGACGGCGGGCATACCCCGCTGGCGGCGGCGCGGCTGTGGGCGCATCTGGAACGGTTGCGCGGAGACGATGGCGCGGCGCGGCTGGTCGTGGGGATGCTGAAGGAAAAAGCCTCGGCGGAGTATCTGCGGGCATTCGACCATGCGGGCGTGCAACTCATCCTGACCGAAGCCAGCGGCCACAGGGCGCTGCCGGCCGCTGAACTGGCGGCGCTGGCGGATTTGCAGGCGGCGCAGGTGACGGTGCAACCTGATCTGGTGGCGGCGCTGGATACGCTGGCAGACGCGCCCGAATCGGCGCGGGCGGTGGCCGGATCGCTGCGGTTGGCGGCGGCGGCGCGGGAGCATTACGGGCTGCTTTCGCCGGATGCGCTGACCGAAGCGCAGCGCACCCGTTCGTTATTCGAGGGCGATGCCTACCTCAAACGGTTGCTGCCTTCGTAAGATAGTCGTTCCGCAGCAGCGCGAATACCATCAGATCGCACAGCAGGCCGTCGTTCGCCCAATCATTGTTCCGTAACACGCCTTCCAGCGTGTATCCGGCGCGGCGGGCGACGGCGGCGCTGCGTTCATTGCGCGAGTCGCAGCGGATTTCCACCCGTTCGGCTTTGAGCGTCTCGAAGGTGAAGCGCGTCAATCCCTGCACCGCTTCGGTCACATAGCCCTGCCCTTCGAGGCTGGTGCGTACCCAGTAGCCGATCTCGAAGCGCGGCACTGACCAGTTGATGCGGTGCAGCCCCGTTCCTCCCACGAAACGACCATCACTTTTGCGCCAGATATTCAGCCGTAAATCTTCGCGCAGCAGGAATTGGGCGGCGCTGCGGCGCAGAGCTTCTTCCACCTGTTCGGGCGTTTGCAACGTTTTTGCCCACGGGATGAAAGGGCGAAGGTTCTTGTAGGATTCGAGGATGGCGCTGTGGACGATCTGCCCTTCGCCGGGGCGTGGTGCGCTGATCGTCAGGCGTTCGGTTTCAAAGCTATCGGGGAAGTCGAACAGGATGGGGTTGGCGATACCCGCCATAGCATGAGCCTTTCAATGCAATCTTGCGTCGATAATTTACACGCAGTTTACAATTGCGTGTACGCGGATAACAACTGTATGTCAGGATAAGCGTGTAGGTCAATCAACGAATGGAGTGAACAACATGAAGACCCGCAAGATTGCTCTGGTGCTGATGCTTTTCGTCGTGCTGGTTGCGACGGTTGTCCCCACGCTGGCCGCCGATAAGACCCTGACACTGACCGAGGATGAGATCAACAGCGCCTACATCATCACCAACAGCCCGCGCCGCACTGTGACCGATCTGGCGGTGGATTTGCAGGACGGGCAGGCGGTTGTCAGCCTGACGATCACTTTCCGGGGGCGCGATCCGCTGGCGGTAAGTGGGACGGCAGTTCCGAGCGTGAACAACGGGCGCATCTACTGGACGGTGACGACGGCTTCGGTGGACGGCACGACGGTCAGTGATGCCCTGCTGACACAGATCAATACCGCCATTAGCAGCGCGTGGCGCAACTATGTGCGCGGCAAACTGCCCGCAGGCCGCGTGACCGCCATCACCATCACCGATACCGAGGTGCAGATCAGCTATCAGGGGCGGTAAACAGGCAAACGCAGCGGGGTGGATTAGACCGATCCACCCCGTTTTGCTGTCTATTCGGTTGTAGTGCATGTGTCGCGTTAGCAGCCCTGATCGCCCAGCGACCAGTTGAAGCTGTAACCCGCAGTGGCGGCGGTCAGGCTGTCGTCCGCATTCAGGAACACACTGTAGCCCTCGTTGCTATCCAGCAGTACGCTTTCGGTGCGGGGTTCGGTCAGCGCGGAAGTCAACGTATCCGTTGAAACGCTCACCACGTTTTCCCAGCTACCACCTTCGTAGCGCAGCGCCACCAGATTTACGGCCTGCAAATCGCTCACTTCCGTACCATCTTCCAGAGTGTACGAGTCAAACGTGCAATACACCACAACCGGCGCACCGATGTCCCACGCATTCACGCGGCCATCGGCAATCAGCGGAACGGAACTATCGGTGCTATCGGCAGCACCCACCCAACCCACGCTGGCGACCAGTGTCAACGCTGCAACGATCAGTAGGGTGATCCATCCTTTACGCATGTTCAATCTCCTTATTGTGTGAACTCGATTGCGTTGAAGATAGGATCGCATGCGGCTGTTCAGCGGTGATGAGGGGCGTGTGCAAAAGATGTGCAAGTGGGAACGTCACAAAATAAAAGAGCGAACCGGAGTTCGCCCTGTTTTATCATGTGAGTCCCCATCTCTAACCCCTCCACCATACATGGCGGAGGGGAAAAAGGGGAGGGGAGTCTTTGGTTACACTAGCCGCCGGGAGGGGGCGGGAGCGTGGGCTGGCTGTTGGATGTGGACTCCTCGTTGCTGCTGGCAGCGGGCAGCGTGGCAATCGGGGCGGCGGATTGTGCGCCTGCGCCCGTCCCCACGCCCGTGTTGGCGGGACTGCTGGTGTTGGGTTCCGCGTCCGGTGTTTGGGCTGGCGCGGTACCGGTGCGCGACCTGGTCATGATCTCGGGTGCGCGGGACAACCAGCTCGTCGGTTACGGTCTGGTGGTGGGGCTGGCT